>CAIVHJ010000380.1 GCA_903905665.1 uncultured Phycisphaerales bacterium | reverse complement strand
GCATTCATGATCGAGCGTTTGTGGTCGATCTCCACAATGATTTGATGGAAATGATCTCGGGGGGCGGTTTCAAGTACCAACTGGCTGATCGTCACACACCCCCGAATGGCCAGACAGACATTCCCCGGCTTCGCGATGGTGGTGTGGATGCGCAGATCTTCGTGATTTGGATTGACCCGGCTGTGTATGCACCCGCAATTTGTTTCTCAACCACGGTGAGGTTTCTCGACTCATTGAAGGCGCAGGTTGGGCGGAATTCCAAGGACCTCGGACTGGTGACTCAATCAGATTCCATCGCCGCGCTCAACCAGCAGAAGAAAATTGCAGGAATTGTCATGATCGAGGGTGGGCATTCTATCGAGAACAAAATCGAGAACCTGAAATTTTTATACAATGCCGGCGCCAGGCTCATGACGATCACGTGGAACACCAGTCCCATGTGGATCGACGGTACCGCGTGGGCTGTTTCCGGCAAGGACGCTCAGGCTGGCAACAAAGGAGGGCTGAACGATTTTGGAAAACAGGTGATACGAACCTTGGATTCCCTGGGCATGATCATCGACGTTTCACATGTGGGCCCGCAAACGGTGACCGACATTCTGGCAACATCAAAAAATCCGATTATTGCGTCACACTCTGGAGCCTACGCGCTCCGAAGCCATTACCGCAATCTGACAGACGCTCAAATTCGTGCAATTGCTGCACGCGGTGGCGTTATAGGGGTGGTCTTCTATCCTACGTTTCTTGTGTCATCGGGTACCGCGAGGCTGTCGGACGTGGTTCGGCATATCGACTATATCAAGAACCTTGTCGGCGTCGACTATGTCGCATACGGATCTGATTTTGATGGGATGGACGGGGACTCTCCGGTGGGACTCGAAGATGTTTCACACTTTCCTGCGCTCACCGAGGCATTGCTTCAAAAGGGATACACCGAGCAGGATGTTCGGAAGATCCTTGGCGAGAACTTTTTGCGTGTCTTCAGAGCGGTGTGCAAGTAGAATAGCGGCTTGCTGAAAACCGGTTTTGCCTCGCCATCCGATGAATCGGACGGCTCAATCCATAACAAAACCCAAAGGGTTTCGCACTTTCAAAGACGTCGACTTAAGTCGATGGCGAGCTTCCCAGTGTCACCCCTCATCGGTCTTCTTCTCTAGCGACGCCCGCTCTTTCCGAGAGAAATTGTAACCCCCCAGCTATCCGGATCGTCGGGTGGAGTGTCGTTCCAATCGCCGTACGCATGCGTGCCATCAGTTTCAAAGAAAACGATGTACCGGCCAGCTGGCAACGTGATGGTTCCCTCAAACAGCCGGTTCTTTTCGGCTCCGCCGGCGGGTTCTGTTTTTCGGTATTTCATTTCCCACACCGTCTTGCCGCTCTTGGCGTCTTCAATCCACCCGTAGTCGAACATCTCACCGCCACGTCCCTCACCAACAGCATAGATGTGAACATCGCCCTCCCGCGAAAGTGAAAACTCTTTTCGTCGTCGCTCATCGTTGCCGACGCGCACAATGCTCGCGAGCGCGGAAGTGTTTTCCCGCTCTTCATATGCCCCCACGTCCTTCGGATCAAACGTCTCACTGGCCGCGGCGATGCTTATTCCCCAACGCTCGGGCTCGTATGGCGGCGCGGAGTTCCAGCTTTGGTAGGAATGCGAGCCGTCCGTAACGAAATGGACAATATAACTCCCCTTGTTCAGGTGGATCACCTGGTCGACCATGCGGTTCT
>CAIVHJ010000379.1 GCA_903905665.1 uncultured Phycisphaerales bacterium | reverse complement strand
TACCGGTGAACCTGAAGTTCGGGATGCGCCGGTTCTTTCAACGCCCGTGGTCTCGACGGCAAATTCACATTCCGCTTCTTCAGGTGCAAAAGAATCTCCGGTCTCTCCTGAACGAAAGAATTCCGAACCCACAGAACCGCAACGTTCTCCCGAAAACAAACCTTCCGGCGCATCGAAGGTCAAGAATCCGTGGAGCCCCGGAGGATCGGACCGAAAGTCCGGACGAGAATCCGCCAAAAGTTCGGGCAGTTCTTCGTTGGCCGGCGTGATTCGGAGCATGCAAAACCGACTCGATCAAAAGGAAACCATCCCCTCCGCCGAATGGAAATCTTTTCTGGTCGGTGGGAACAAGCGAGAAACCTGGGAACAGGCGAATGGCGACGATCGCGTGGTCTTTGTGGGTTTGATTGACGTGGCGACGGCGCGCGAGATCGTGGACACGCTCGGCAAGACGCTTCTGGCTGAGCCGATATTAGATGTTCGTCTGGCCCTGGAAGATTTGCTGGGTCGGACGCAGGTGGATGCCGCGGGACGGTATCTGGACAGGCGGTTGCAGGACCTTGAGGCCCAATCGGGCAATCAGAATCCGGAAGATGTGGAGAAAGAAAAAGAGGCCATTCGGCAAGCCAAGAAGATGTTCGCCGGTCCGAAGAAGAAACGAAGTCCGTGGGATTGATTATGGTGGTCGGAGTGCTTCAGGCCCGGTTGGCGATTTACGAAGCGATGTCACTTAAGGACAAGCGTCGGATCATCAAGAGTCTCAAAGACCGTCTTCGCCAGAAGTTCAACATATCGGTGGCGGAGACGGACCAGCAAGACGTGTGGCAAAGCGCCGTAATTTCAGCAGCTCTGGTCAGCAACGATGGAACCTTCGCGGAGCGATGTCTGCAGGAAGTCGTGGAGCAAATCCGGCACCATCGCGGTGCGACACTTGTGGATTATCAGATTGAAATGGTGTGACGACGATCATGAAACCCTACCGCATCGAAAAAATCGCCAGTGTGATCCAAACACTGGTCAGCGAGATCATTCATGACGGCTTGCAGGATCCGCGAATCAGCGTGTTCACCAGCGTCACGCAGGTTTCGGTTTCGCCGGACCTCGAATGGGCGAAAGTTCACATCAGCGTCATGGGGAGCGAGGGAGATCAGGAGGAGACGATGGCGGCCCTTGCGCATGCTGCCGGTCATATCACGAGTATGGTGGCCCGGGAACTTCACATCCGCCAGTGTCCCCGTCTAAGATTTGTATCGGATGTCTCGCTCAAGCGTGCGGCGGAAATCATGCGAGTCATCGATGAGAATGCCCGCGAAATGGAACGCGATGCCGCTCGCCGGGCAAGTCCGGACCCGAACCCCATAGTCCACGATGGAGGTGAGGAAGAATGAGTAACGGGCCGACCCATGGGATGTTGATCAAGAAGCTACACCGCAAATTGCTGCATGCGGGTCCCCGGCCCAACGATCTTCAGGCCGACAGCATTCTGGAATATCTGATGCTGGCGGTTTTGTCCGAAAACACGTCGATATCCCGCGCCAAATCGGCGTTGCGTCGGTTGCTGGAAAATACGATCGATCTGAACGATTTGCGTGTTTCCACGCCGGAGGAGTTGGTTCGGCTGATTGAACCGGATATTCCCGATGCCGCGTCTCGGGCCGCCGTTTTGATCCAAATTCTCAATTCGATCTACGACAGCCGCAACAACGTCACCCTGGAAGGTTTGAAAAAAGACAAAAAATCGCTCCGCGCGTATCTGGATTCGCTCGAAGGCATGACGCCTTATGTGGCGGCGTTCACCTTGTTGTGGGGTTTTGGTCTTCACGCGGTCCCGGTGGACGAAGTGATGCTGACCGTGTTCAAGAAAGAATCGCTGATCGATCCGGCGATGGACGTTGGGGCAGCACAATGTTATCTGGAGCGTTACATCAGTGCGCACGAAGCGCGAAATTTTACACTGGTGATGAAGCGCTACGCCGTCGCCAAGAGCTCCCGATCCGAAGGTTCTTCCGGATCATCCGGGATTTTCCCGTCCACGACATGAAAGGCAAGACGAATGACGATTCTCTCGGTTCGTTCGATATCCTCATGGACGGTTTTCATCGCTGTGTTGCTCTGTGTTTCATGGTCGTGCCGAACTGCTCCGCGCGCAGAATCGGGTCCGGAGAGTGATGTTACTTCCCAAAAGGAATCGACGGTTCCGACCCCGGAAAAAACGGATAGAAGTTTGCTGCCCCTGTCGCGCGTTTTGCCGGTGCTTTCGGCGCCTCCGACGGCATCGGACCATGACGACACGTCGGAACGCGCCGTGCGGTCCATCGAACAAGCACGGGAGTTATTCGATCAGCAGCGATACACCGAAGCCGTTGGGCAAATTGAAAAGGCGCTTCGATATTCTCCGCAGAGTTACAGCGCCCACATGTTGATGGTGCGAGTGTGCCTCAAGACTCAGGATTTTGCGGCTGCCGCAGAGCACGCTGAAAAGGCGCGGCGGATCAATCCCGGAAATGCCGAAGCGTACTTTCTGCTGGGGCAAGCACAATCCCTGCGTGGTGAGACAGAATCCGCTGTAACAACTTTGAGAACCTGCCTGCTGTGTTCGGATGTGCGCAAAAACCCGGTGCTACCGGCGCTGGTGCATTACACATTGGCGAAATCACTTGAGGGATCGGGATATCTCACCGCTTCGATTGAGGAATATGAGCGATTTCACAACGAAGTGGAGATCGTATCGAATCAGCAGGACCTCGATCCTATGGCTGTCGCCGAAGCCAGGAGTTTTCTATTGCCGTCCTGGATGGCAATGGGGTCGATTGATGAACGGCTCGGACAACCGCTTGCGGCTGCGGAAGCGTTGAGCAGGGCCGCCGAATTGGACCTCCAAAACGGTTCGCTCTATCGTCGGGCAGCCACGCTTTACGCTGCCGCCGGAAAAACCGACCAGGCGGTTCATCTCGCCAGGCAATTACTCGTTCATGATCCGTCGGGTCTGGAGTTGCTCGAGACCATTCGTCGCAACGCGAATCAGGAGGCGTTGTTGATCGACGATCTGAAGGATCTCGCTGCACAGCACCCAGGCCAGTTCTTCATCGCCGATGCGCTAAGCCGAGAATATATCCAGCGTCAACAATTCAATGATGCAATTCAGGTTTTGCGGGATTTCCTGTTGCGTCAGCGCGGTCACGCAGACACCTTGATCGCTCTGTCGCTCTTATATGCTCGTCAGCAACAATGGAATGCCTCGATCGGAGCACTGGGC
>CAIVHJ010000378.1 GCA_903905665.1 uncultured Phycisphaerales bacterium | reverse complement strand
CACCGGTGAGCCGGTGGTTTACGCCGCTCCGGCGCCAGCCGCCCAGTATGCGGCGGCCGCCCCGGCAATTGCGGCGCCCCCGCCGGCGGTCGCGCCGGCCAAGGACGAAGGCCTCATCCCGATCGTTTCGCCGATGGTCGGCACTGTTTACCTGGGCCCCGATCCCGAGTCCCCGCCGTACATCAGCGTGGGCGGCGAGGTCGACTCGACCACTCCAGTATGCATCATCGAAGCCATGAAAGTCTTCAACGAGATCAAGGCGGAGGTGAGCGGAACGATTGAAAAAATCGCCGTCACCAACGCCCAGCCCGTCGAGTTCGGACAAGTCCTCTTTTATGTCAAACCCGATTGATCCGGGGTGAGGGACGTATGTTTACTCGTATCCTGATTGCCAATCGGGGTGAAATCGCACTTCGGATCATCCGCGCCTGCAGGGAAATGGGAATCCAGACGGTCTGTGTCTATTCCGAGGAAGACCGTCACGCTTCGTATCTGGCCCTGGCGAATCATGCGGTCTGCATCGGACCCGCCCCTTCGTCCGAAAGTTACCTGCGTGCGGATCGGATTATCTCCGCCGCCGAAGTCTATAACGTCGATGCGATTCATCCCGGCTATGGTTTTCTCGCCGAGAACGCCCAGTTCGTCGAACAGTGTCTGGATTCGCGGATTCAGTTCATCGGCCCTTCGGCGGAATCCATGCGAATGCTCGGCGACAAATCCGCAGCCAAAAAACTCGCACGGTCGGCAAAAGTCCCGACGGTTCCCGGCAGCGCCGATTTGATCGAGGAAGACGACGAAGCCGTCCAACTCGCCAAGAAAATCGGTTATCCAGTCATTGTCAAAGCCACCGCCGGCGGCGGAGGACGCGGCATGCGCATCGCCCACAATGAAGCCAACCTGCGCTCCTCGCTGCGCCAAGCCCGACAGGAAGCCGATGCCGCTTTCAAAAATCCCGGCATCTATCTCGAAAAATTCATCGAGCGTCCCCGGCACGTCGAGGTGCAGATTCTCGGTGACCGGCACGGAACGATCGTTCACCTGTTCGAACGCGATTGCACGATTCAACGGCGGTATCAGAAACTGATCGAGGAATCTCCTTCTCCGGCAATCGACAGCCACACCCGCGAAGAATTGTGCAAAGCGGCGGTGCGGTTGTGCCACCTCGCCAAGTATTCCAACGCCGGAACCGTCGAGTTTCTCATCGACGCCAAGAAGAATTACTACTTCATCGAAGCCAACACCCGCATCCAGGTCGAACACCCCGTCACCGAATGGATTACCGGCATCGATCTCATCAAGTGGCAAATCCGCATCGCCGCCGGCGACACGCTCACGCTCAAACAGCGCGACATCACCCAAAACGGCGCCGCCATCGAATGCCGAATCAATGCCGAAGACCCCTACCACAACTTCCGACCCTGCCCTGGAAAAATCGAAACTTTTCGCGCACCGGGTGGATTCGGGGTGCGATGGGATTCCTTCGTCGGCGCCGGAACGACGATCTCGCCCAAATACGATTCGATGATCGGAAAACTCGTGGTGCACCGCCCAACCCGCGCCGAAGCCATCCAGTGCATGATCCGATGCCTCGATGAATTCCAGATCGGCCCGATCCTCACCACGATCCCGTTTCACCGCGAAGTCATCGCCCATCCCGATTTTGTCAACGGCAACGTGGACACCGGCTTCGTCGATCGAAACTGGAACACCAACGCCCCAAACCCAAAATCCTGACTCTCTTCCTCCCTTGGTGATCCACCCGGTTCGATGGAGAATTCATAAGACGGTGGGTCGAAGACCACGTGGGTGTTGGATGGGTGTTAGGCGTCAGGTGTTGGTCGTTAGTGATTCGAGCGCCCACACAGGTCAATTCATTCGTGATTCTCCTCGCCTTGCGTCCCCATTTCCACACTGTTTGAACAAAGTACTGCTCATGAGCAGTCACAACACACGACACACCGATGGTACCATCCGAGACCGACCTCGCGGCCTCTATAAGTAAACTTACTCACTGGTCTGTTCCGGACGAGGGAAGAAACGCGGAAGTCGATGGGAGAGAGGGGAAAAAATTTTTAGCGAAAATTAACCACGAAGACGCAATGGCGCAAAGAAGCGGGAAAAAAGAAAAGGGAAAAGAGTGAAATTCAACCCCTTCGGGGTTGTTGGGTATGGGGTGATTCTTGCCCGCAGGCTCACGCCTGCGGCTATTCATGTTTGTCCCCTTCGGGGACATGATGGAGTACCACTGCTCAAGAGCAGTGCCACCCGGTCGGTGTACCCTTGTTCTCGAGCAGTGGTGTTCCATCACGCTTTAGGATTTGCCCTTAATCCTCAATCCCCTTCTGCGATGGAATTCATTTTCAATTTTCCATTTTCAATTTCTCATTCTTCTCCGCGTACTCTGCGGTAGAGAATGCAAGGGGGACTGGAGTCCTGTGGTTTACGACTCCTGTCCCCCTTCACCCGTTCGGTTTCCTCCGGTCAGACTGCGGAAACCCAACGAGATGGACATTCACGACTCGCCGTTCAAAATCCGGACAAGTAGGAAATAATTGGAAGGACCTTTTCCGGCGGATGCATCTCGAACCTCTTCATCATTCCTTAATCCCCAATCCGCAGACATTGTTCATAAATCATGATTCAGGCTTCCATTCTGAACAGGAATTTCCTAATCGCCATTTTCCACTCTCAATTCTGTATTTTTTCGTATCTTTGTAGTTGCAAACAACTTGAGTTAGTATTCGTGCAGGAGGAACAATGGATAATTGTGAAAAGAAGATGACTGCTTCATGTGTTTATGCTGTTGTTCCTGCTGCCGGTTGGTCGCGGCGGATGGGGCGTACCAAGCAATTGCTTGACGTGAACGGCCAACCTATGTTACTGGGGATTCTCCAATCGCTCGCCGCGTCGCAAGCGGCGGGTGTCTCTCTCGTCACCCAAAGTGCGATCGCCGCGCAACTCGACCTGAACAAGTTTCCGAATCTCTTTGTGTCGATCAACGACGATCCACAAAGCGAAATGATCGATTCGGTGCGAATCGGATTGCTCGACTGGTTTACCCGGCAGACCATCAAGGAAACCGACGGATTTTTGATTTGTCCGGGTGATCATCCCAACATCGCCACGGAGGATGTGGATCGGTGCGTGGCGGAATTTCGTCACTGTCCCGATCGGATCGTGATCGCCGCTCATCAAGGTCGTCGCGGACACCCGATCATTTTCCCCGCTTATTTGGTCCCGTTTGTTCATTCCGAGAAATGCAACGACGGCCTGAACGCTCTGACGCGAACGTATGTTCAACAAGTCCGCCTGGTGGAAAGTCGCTCATCCGGCGTCCTCGTCGATATCGACACACCGGATGATTATGATCAACACATCGGGAAAAGTCATGAATGAATCTTCGCCAATCGGTCCCAGAGTCGGGTGGATATTTTGCTTGCGGCGCGGCGCACGGCGGACTCGTCGCAGGTAGTGATGGTCCGATTCCGCATCAGAAACTTGCCGTTGCCGATCACGCTGTGGATGTATTGCGCCCCCAGTGCAAACAGAACGTGACCCGCCAGGTTCTCGGAATGGATCGGCGTGAAAGGAACATAATCCGTGATCACGACATCGGCGGCCGCGTTGACCGTCAATTGACCCAGCGTGATATCCAGTGCGGCGGAGGCCCGTCGGGCTGATGCGACCATCATGTTGAGCACGTCGGAGGGAGTGAGGCCCGCATGTTCGTGGCAGGCGATGAACCAGCCGGTCTGTGCTTCGGTGAGCATATCGCTGCCGATCCCGTCGGTTCCCAGCATGACGTGGTTGCCGAAGGATTTGATCGGTGCATAGCCCACGGCATTGTTCATGTTGGACCGGGGGCAATGAGCGACCATCGCACCCGCGCCGGCAATTCGTTTGGCGGCGTCTTCATTCAGATGGGTACCGTGAGCCAATATCGAATCCGACCGCAGGATTCCATGTCCCGTCAACCAGTCGATCAGCAAGGTTTGATTCTGCGCTTGGCACTGTTCTTCATCGCACGGATCTTCCGCGACGTGAATATGCACGCCTACACCAAACCCCTCGGCGAGACTTGCCAGTTTATCGAGCGTCTCACCTTCGAGCGTAAACGAAGCGTGGGCGCCTGCCATTCCTGCGAATTTGTTATTTTGTGAATTTGTGCATTTTTCAAGGTACCGTCGATTCTCTTCAAGCCCGGCATCGCGTCCCTGCGGCCCGTTGCGGTCGGTCGTTTCGTAACACAGCACACCGCGCAATCCGATTTCGGCGAGTCCTTTTTCGATGTGGTCCAGCGAACCGCGAATGCAATTGGGTGAAGCATGATGATCGATTAACGTGGTCGTTCCGCAGCGCACGGCACCGATTGCGCCGATGCGCGACGACATCTCGTTGGATTCGGCATCGAGCGCCCGATCCAGTCGCCACCAAACATACTTGAGCACCTCTTCAAAGTTGGATGGGCATTGAGGAGGGGGAGGCATTCCGGCGGCCAGCGCGGAATAAAGATGCGTATGACCGTTGACCAGTCCCGGAAGCACCACGGCGCCCCGGCAATCCACGACTTCGTCGCCCGGCTGGCGGCTGACGCTTGAAGCGCGTTCGACGATTCGCCCGCCGTCGATGCGAAGACTACCGATCTCGACCTGCTTCGGATCCAAATCAATCAGTATGGCGTTTTCAAGTACGATACCCATGAAATAATCACCTCAGTAAATCATAATTGAGTGCAAAGATCATACGCCTGAGTATACGTTCCCCGAATACGAAACACACGAGCGCCGAATACCAAGAAAGGACATTAGCCACCATTGTCCTAAGTAGAAACGCAGAAAGATTCATTAGATCCCCGATATGCATAACTGCCGTCACGTGCGGTATTTATACTGACTTCGAGCCAACGATTCATTCTGCGTTTCTACTTAGAGTTCTGCCTTTCTGCAAACGATGGTGCAGGCAAACAGGATAGGTTCAAAAACAGTTTTTGCCATGAGAATATATCACTAACTCCTTGAAAGACACAGTAGTATCTCAGGTTCAAGTGTCACTTGAAGATGGGTTCGTTTGGTAATTTTGCATGGGGGGAGGGGAGATAGCCGGAAGCCGGTAGCCGACAGCGGGCAGCGAAGAAAATTCGGAATTATGAATGAGGAATTATGAATGGAAAACCGGATTAAGAACATTGGTTGACCCCAAAGAAAGACATTCCATCGGGATGCTGCTTGCAGAGAAATCGAAGACCAGTATCAACCATCCCTCTGGGCCGGTCTGAGGCATCACGGACCCGACAGATCAAGAGCAGTAGGACACGGGGAAATGCAATGGATTCAGACATAGGTGAATTCCGGAAGAAGACACCCGGCATGCCGGGTGCTATACAAGAACAGATACAAAGTCGGGTTTCCAATTTTGTAATATCCCTTGGGGAATAATGTGCGTAGCAAGTTACCTGGCATGTAAGAGGAGAAAACCGAGAATGGTGCCGGTCATGATGAGGGCGATGAGCATTTTGATGAGCAAACCCGCGAGACGGCCGATAGCGGCGCCGAAACCCACACGCAAGCCGTGACCGGCATCAACGAGACCGCTGGGATGAGTGTGAATGTAGTACTCACTGACAAACGCCCCGCCAAAGCACCCCAGCACGCCCCCCAAAATCGACCCGACGATCGGAATCGGAATCAACGGTGTGAATGCGATCAGACCGACCAATCCACCAATAAAAGCACCCCACGTCGCGGATTTGCTTGCGCCGGCTTTTGACGCACCCAGGAATCCAGCCCACACTTCGGCTGCTTCAGCCACAATCGCCAACACGCCAAGAACCACCAGCGTGATCCAGCCGATTCCCTGAAAATGGTAATGCCAGGCATAGACGGTAGTTGCGACCAGGATGAACCACGTCCCCGGCAACTGGAAAACAACGAGCAACATTCCCAGCATCAAGCCGGCGAGTAAAGCAATGAGACACAAGAGATTCAATACCGCAGGGGACATACTGTCATACACGATACCGCCAAACGAGCGATTTGCAAAATGGCCCATTTTGCGACAGACTATTCCTCTCGCGGTCGTCATTAATTTTTACGCAGGAGTACAATTTTCATAATTTTCAAATTGAGGAGCACGGTATGAGTTACAAACAGGCGATGCTGGTGTTGCTGTTGGTTTTGTCCCATCCGGTTTGGGGGGAAGAAAAGCAAATCCCGTGGACGCAACTTTCCCTGAGCACGTGCGGCGTGGACAAATTCCATCGGGAACATCCAGACATCGACGGTCGCGGGGTGGTGATCGCGATTCTCGACACCGGCGTGGAAATGGGCGTGTCGGGGTTACGAACCACATCGACCGGTGACGTGAAAGTCATCGACGTTCGCGATTTCACCGGTGAGGGCGACGTGTCGATTGCGGAAATCAAATATGACACCGCAAAAGGATGCTTCGTTCACACAGACGAAGATGGAACGCCGGTCGAATACCGCTTCAAGGATTATGACAAGCAACCGAAAGGGTCGAAGTTCTGGTTCGGCGTGCTTGACGAGGAACGGTTCGCCAATTCCGAGGTTAGCGACATCAATGACAACGGGCAGGGAGACGACGAATTCGCCGTGCTGGTAGTCGCCCCACCTAGCGCCGGAGACGATGACGCCGTCGTTTATGTGGATACCAATTCCAACCGCGATTGGTCTGACGACAAACCGCTGCAAAACTATCACGTCAAATTCGATTCATTCCAGTTCGCTCGTGAAAAGAAAGAACGACAGGTCGCTCCGATGACGTTTTCGCTCAATGTCTATCTGGAAGAGAAGCGGGTCAGTTTTCATTTTGACGACGGTGGGCACGGGACGCATGTCGCCGGTATCGCTTCGGGTTATCGAATCAACGGACAGGCGGATTTCAACGGAGTAGCTCCCGGGGCGAAAGTCATCAGTCTGAAAATTGGTCACGGGACTTTGGCGGGCGGTGCTACAGTCACCGGCAGCAAGAAAAAGGCGTTTGAATATGCCGCGCAATATGCCATCGACCACAAAGTTCCGGTAGTGTGCAACCTGAGTTACGGGATCGGTTCGGAGATGGAAGGACAGTCGGATATTGATCAATTTCTGGATCGGTTGTGTCTGACTCATCCGAATCTGTCGGTGTTCAGCAGCGCCGGAAACGAAGGACCGGGGCTATCTACGATCGGGACACCAACTGCCGCAAGCGCCGTGATTTCCATCGGAGCGTTACTGGCTGCCGATTCAGCGCGAGACGTCATGGGGTTTAATTTGAAAGGACCGCAGGTAGCACCATTCAGTTCACGCGGTGGTGAACTCGGCAAACCCAACATCGCCGTTCCCGGATGGAGCACTTCGACCGTCCCTCACTGGAATCGCAAGGGCGATTTTTGGTCGGGGACGAGCATGGCGGGTCCGTACGCCGCCGGAATGGGCGCAGTGATGATCAGCGGAGTGATGCAAAAATATCCGAACGTGGAACCTCGCGGCAGTTGGGTGAAATCGGCTCTGGAACAAAGCGCGAAACCGATCGAGGGATTCACTGCGCTGGATTACGGGGCGGGGATTCCCGATTTGACACATGCGTGCGAGGTTTATACACAACTGGTATCGACCTTGGCGGAGGATATTCTGTACGACTTCGACGTGAGCACGACGTCCCCGCTGGCGCCGGGTGGTTCGGGACCAGCGGCGTATTGGCGAAGTCCATACTATCCGAATGATCGTTCGCAGATTTTCACGATTCGTCCGCGATTCATTCCGAGGGCGGAGGCCGAGGCGGTGGCTGCCTTTTCGAAACAATATCAGATCAAATCCGATGCCGACTGGTGCAAACCACGGCAGGAACAGGTTTATTTCCGCAGCGAACAATCCGCCACCGTGCGGGTCGATTACGACACCAGCAAACTTACGCAACCCGGATTGTATGTCGCCACGGTATCCGGCGTCGCCGAGGGACAGGTTGGATTTCGGCTGGTCAACACGATCGCGATTCCGTATACCTTCGGCACGCAGAACGTGTATCAACTGGCGCTGAACGACCAGCAGGTGAACGGTTGGCAGGTGCAGCGGTATTTCATTGCCGTTCCCGCCGGCGCCGGCGCGATGCATCTGCGTCTTTCGGCGGTCGAGGGCAAGAAGGCGGAACTTCGTGCCTATCAGTTGTATAAGCCCGACGGTTCTGCCATCGAAAACAGACCGTTTGGACTGGATACGACGAACCAGAAAACTGAAGCTCGCTGGACCATTACCGACGAACTGGAACCGGGGGTGTGGGAGTTGTGCCTGCTGGATCGCCGACCCGACGAAGCAGCGCACTGCAATCTCGAAGTGCGTTTCAGCGGGGTGCAGGCTGAACCAGCCCAAATCTCCAGCTGGGGACACACGGCGGGACAGATGCCCGGCGGCGGATTCTCACTGCTTCAGCAGTTTGAGTTCCCAGTTCCCGTCAAAGCCGAAGGCACCATCGAGGGATTCCAGATGAGCTCCGATCAGAATCTCACGCCTCAAAACGACACCGCCACGCGCAGCATTACGTTCAATCCGGAAATTTCGGCCGTTCGGATCGAATGCGAGTTTTCCAAGGCGGATTATGCGAAGTTCACGGATGTCTCGCTCAATGTTTTTGACGCCAAGGGATCGGCCATCGCCAAGGAAGGCATGACCTATCGCAAAGTGGAAATGAAGGTGGATAACCCCAGTCCCGATGCTTCGGGCGTCAACTGCAATCTGGAGATCAAACCCGCTTTTGCGCTTGAAGACGAGGGCGTCTCCGCCACAGCCAAAGTGAAGCTAACATATATGTACAAGAATCCGATCGAAATCAAGGTCACCGGAAGTCCGATGTTGTATCCGGGAATCGCGAGCCGATTTCGTTTCAATCTGGAGAACACTCCACCCCAGACACCCAACGGAACTGTGACCGTCGGTTCGATCCAGATCAACAACAGCGGTTCGGGAGATAACGTCATTACTATCCCAATTGAAAAGAAATAGCGGGGGAAGATTTTTTCGTGCGGTGACGGGAGTAAGCGACATTTACGGACTTTGGCGAATTCTGATCGAAGCAGGGGTGTTGTTGTGTCTGGCTGTCATCACGGCGCTGGGAGTCAATGCGTACCGTAGTCGGCAACCGGACGGTAACGGCATCCTGATCACTCGAAACTATTTTGAACTGAAAGTACCCCCCCCGTCAGTTGAAAGAAACATCTTTGCTATCCCCGAACCAAGTTCAAAACCCCCTTCGAATCAACCCGCACCTCTCGGACAATCCTCTGTTCATGGATATCAGGTCATCTCGCTCAAGGAGTTATATCAACTTTACAAACAGAACTGGATCGACACCGTTGTAATCGATGCCCGAGCGGAAGAACAGTATCAGTCTTCGCACATCCCCGGTGCGATTTCATTCGATTACTACCATCCCGATCGAAACTTGAAAGACGTTTTGGAAACTGCTCGCGCCATCCGTCGCGTTGTGATTTATTGCACGGGAGGAAATTGCGAAGACAGCGTGCTTGCGGCGCAATATCTGACGCAGGAAATCGACGAACCGCTGGATTTTTTTTCCGTCTATATCTTCGAGGGGGGATTCACGCAGTGGTGCAAGGCCGGCTACCCCGTTGAACCACAGGGGGCCCCATGTCCGGAATGACCTCACCAGTTCCGACATTGTGGCAGCGTAGCAATGCGACAGGAATTCCCCTGCTGCTCGCAAGGATTTTGCTGGGTGGTGTGATGGTGATTTATAGCCTGCCGAAAATCCAACAACCCGTCACGTTCCTCAAAATGATTCACGAATACCATCTGGTGCCCGACTCGTGGCCCATGGTGCTCAATGCCATGGCGGTGGTCATTCCATGGATCGAATTGATGGGAGGAGTCTTGCTGATTCTTGGTGCTCTGCTGCGGGGAACCGGTCTGACTTTTCTCATGATGTTGATTTTCTTTACGGGGGCAATCGTGCTGAGAACGCTGCATATTCTTCAGACCACCGGAATCCCTTTTTTGCAAATCCGGTTTGACTGCGGTTGCGGTCTTGGCGCTGAAATCATCTGGATCAAATTGTTGAAGAATCTCGGACTGATGCTATTGAGTCTTTGGGTGCTCGTTTCAAAACACCATCGCTACTGTCTGACCCTCGGATCGGACAGACGTTCGACAATCTCCTATTGACTCTCCTTTCGAAGCCCTTCGAGTTCCTTCAGCAACCCTTGTAGTTGACGGGTCAATTGTTCCCGGTCGCTGTTGGGGGTTCGCATTTGAGTTTCAATACTTTGCAGACGAGTTTCGATTTCAAATTGCTTTGAATTCCGTTCCTCCTGCATCACGCGACGTTCGATGGTGTTGGTGATAATCACCACCGTCAGCGCGATGATGGAGATCATGCTGATGAACACCATCCCCATCTGGCGTCGGACGAATTTTCGCAAACGGTAAGTCCAGCGCGAGGGGAGGCACAGCAACGGAAGGTGCTCGCGCCGCCGGCGAAGGTCCTCCGCCAACTCGGTCATGCTGAGGTAACGTCGCACCGGATCGGGTTCGAGGCAATGTTCGACAATGGCGGCCAATTCTCGATCCACACCCGGATGAAGGATGCGAAGACTCGTGATCGGTGTTTGCAACACGTGCTCGCGGTACCGCGTCAAACGCTCGCTCACGTCTTCAAGACTGGTCAGCGTCGCATGAAAACCAGGTTGGTTGTGCGGCGACTGGCCGGAGAGCAGGGCGTACATCGTCGCCCCCAAACCATAAATGTCCCAGCTCACCGACGGATCGGGCGGGGATTCCTCTTCACTCGCCACGACCGCCTGCTCCGGAGCCATATAAGTCAACGTCCCCAGCGCGTGGGCCGCTTCACCCCGCAACTGGCTCTGACCAAAATCCACCAACCGGATATTGTCTTCCTCGTCGAGAAGCACGTTGGCGGGTTTGAGGTCGCAGTGCAATAAACCTTTACCGTGCGCAAAAGCCAGTGCCCTGACGATTTGCTCAAACCACACGACCGCTCGTTCGACCTGTCGGAACGGCTGATTCGGTTGGGATAACTCCGCCAAAGAACCCTTTCGCAGCAACACCATCGCATAAAACGGAGGGTCGTGATACAGATTGGCGTCCAGGAGTGTAACGATGTGCGGATGCTCCGAAACTCGGAGTAATCGATCCACCTCCCGTTGCAGATATCGCCAATCCAGTTTCCCCGGAGCGGTGAAAATTTTTACGGCGACATCCTGCCCCGCGCCGACTCTGACCGCCTGCCACACCTGTCCGTATGAACCCGATCCCAATCGCTGCGTCAAAATATATCCCGGAATGTGAAGGTCCGGCCCCAACTCCTTCGCGTCTGGGGCTGATTTTCCGCTCCCCAGCGCCAAGGTCGCGGCGGACGCCTTTGCATTCTGACCCGATGGATCGGAATCGCGCGGCGACGGTGCAGGTAGATCATGATTCGATGCTGGGACCACAAAACACAGATTACGCAGACGGAGTACGCCATGTCAAATAAAAGAAAAGGGATCCGGTGAATTATTGCATGATCCACCGGATCCCTTGATGAGGCAGCCAACAAAAAGAGGGTTACGGCAGACAATCACCCGTAGCCGTGACTGTCTGATCGTAATTCAGCGGATCATAGGGTGAAAGCCACGTCGTATCGGCATACTTACACGGAGCATCGGGATCGGTAACACCACCAGAAGTTTTAGTATATTCCGCCGGTATGGCGCTCTCGGCGTGGATGTCCACGTAGAGCACATTCATTTTACCGTCGGAATGGCGCTTCAATGGAGCAATATACTCTGAGGTACCCGCCGCACCGGATGTATGATAACCTCGGACCATCGAACCCAATGTCGCCTTGATGCCCCTTCCGGGAGTAGCAGCGGCCGGCGCAAAATCAATCAAGTTCCGCGAGCTGAACGCCAACACGCGATCGTTTCCATCCTTCTTGTCCGTGCTCAGATCGTCACCTGCATCGGCGAATAACAACGTACGGGATGGCTGGAACACCTTGTCCACATCGCCCCGCAACCGCCTGCCAAAAGAGTTCGCCAAATCGGTTCCCCCCAGATAAGGCGTAAATTGCCCGGCGGCGGCGGCGGGTTTTTGGATCCAGCAATCACCCGATTGGTTCGTATTCGTCATGGTGTCCGCACCGACGACATCCAGATTGGTCCCATAACTCAATTCACCGTAATACCGAAGCCCAGTATCAGCAGCCTCGAATCCGTTGTCCCCGTCATTCGCAGCGGGAAGCAGGTTCATCACAATCGGGCTATTCTTCGGATCGGGATAACCGGGCGAGCCGATCCCAGTCTTGTCGGAGGGGCATGTCGCCCAACTCAACACGCCTTTCTCGATGGCAGGAGGCTGCAAGTTAATCCCTTGATAGGCACTATCCGCATTGAGTGCCCCTGACAAATATCCTGTACAGCGAGCTCCCCATTTCCAATTCTTGCCCCCGAAGTTGTAGCCGCTGATTTCACCGTAAGCGACCGGCCAAGCAAGCAGTTCCTTTGCTTTCGGGTCACCCCCGCTTGTATACAAACCACCCGCCGTCGGAAACGAGTAATACGCATAAATTTTCCGAGTGGGGTCGGCCATATCCAATGCCGAAACGGGCGTGGCCCCCCCTGCAGGGACAACCTGCAGGGAACTGGCGACTAGTTGGTATTTGTTCGTGTGCTCATTGGCGAACGTAGCGGCTGATTTTCCGATTTCACGGATGTTATTGAGACACTTGGTCGTTCGGGCCGCTTCCCTCGCTCGACCCAGCGAAGGGAGCAGAATCGCAATCAACAATGCAATGATCCCGATCACGACGAGCAATTCGACCAGCGTAAAACCTTTTACCATTCGTCTTGACATAGCACGCCTCCATCTAAAACCAGTGGACTAAAGTATTCACTCCCCGTCAATCAATGACGAGAGACTCAGATTCACCCGAAAACCCCAAAATATTTGCTGGAAAAGCACTTCCTTGCACCCGCCCAGCACACCCAAGGGTAGTATAATTACCAGATTCTTAGGCTAACTGCAAATGCAGCAAGTACTTCTTGCTCATACGAACGCCTAGAAATCTATCCATTTTCAATGCCAATACTCTACAACGGCAGATATCGCAACGTAACTCATTGAAAACAATGATGTTATAAACAATAATCTTGAAAGAAACAGTCACAAGTTTTAAATTTTCGTCTCGAAAATGGGATATATTTGTCTCGATTATGGGATTGTTGGTATAAAATTGATTGGGCGAGGATAGCAGGTGCATCCATGATGATGAATGCAAAACTAATCATATTGAATGGTAAGCAGTCGGGTCAGTCGTTTGTTCTGGACGACGGAAGTGAGAATCTGCTTGGTCGAGAAGAGCAATGTCGGATTCGGATTGATGATCCGGCGTGTTCCCGTGTGCACGCCGCAATTGGGCGTTCAGAGGACAAGTGGCAGATCACGGATCGAGACAGCGCCAATGGAACGTTTTTGAACGGCACACCGATCCAGACGGCAGGATTGCAGGACGGAGATAAACTGCTGCTGGGGGGCACGTGGTTTCGGTTCCTGACCTACGACACGTTCCGGTCGTCGGCGGCGGGCGAAGCTCCGCCCACTTGGGTACTCGAAGGAAGCATCCGACCGGAAAGCAGTCTGACGTCGATGTCGCTGAGAATGGACGACCAGATTCGTCGCCGCGAACTGGAATGTCTGGAGCGAGTCTCGACCGCCATTGCCCAGCAAACCACGCCTCAAATTTTGGCCGAAGAAGTTTTGCAGGTCCTTTGCGAATCATTGCGCGCATCCTGTGGTCGTATCCTTTGGAATCAAGGAAAAACCGTCTTGGGTCAGTGTATTCGCAAAAGTCTGGCGGGGATTCCCGACGGGATTCTTGGGCAGGCGGTTCAGACGTCCGAAGCGGTTCTGGTTCCGCTACCCGGTGATCCGGCACGGACCCGGGCCATTTTTGCACCGTTGAAGTATCTGAATCGAAACGAAGGACTTTTGTGGGTGGCGGAAAATCCTGCTGAGGGCAGTTTCACTCACGAGGATTTATGCGTCGTAGCCAGCGTGTCCCAGTTGCTGGGTCCGCCGCTCAAGATGCTGTTGGACATGCAATGGATGCAAAATCGCCAACAGGAGTTGTTGGCTTCAGCCATCGTGCACATTGTGGTCCGATCCTCAGCGATGCAGCGGGTGATGCAGATGGTGGCGCGCGTTGCCGACGTGGAGCAGACGGTTTTGTTGCGAGGCGAAAGTGGAGTCGGCAAGGAAGTCATCGCGCGGTTGATTCACGAGACCGGCCCTCGCCGGGATCAGCCGATGGTGTGCGTCAATTGCGCCGCGCTGACCGAATCACTGCTGGAGAGCGAGTTGTTCGGCCACGAGAAGGGAGCGTTCACGGGTGCGACGGAAAGGCGGGCCGGGAAATTCGAGACGGCGGACGGAGGATCGATCTTCCTCGACGAGTTGGGCAACATGTCGCTTGCGACACAGGCGAAGTTGCTTCGGGTTTTGGATGGGCATCCGTTCGAGCGTGTGGGCGGGCATACGCCGGTTACGGTCAACGTGAGGGTTTTGGCGGCCACCAACGCCGATCTGGAACAGATGGTCCGCGCCAGTCAGTTTCGAGAGGATTTGTACCATCGACTGCGGGTCATCGAAATTCGGATTCCCCCGCTGCGGGAACGACGAGAGGACATCATCGAATTGTCGCAGCACCTTTTGCAGAAAATTGCGGAGCAAACCGGCCGGCCATTGGCTTTGTCGTCTGAGGCCATGGAAATTCTGCGAACCTCTGACTGGCCGGGAAATATCCGCCAATTGCGAAACACGATCGAACGGGCCGCCATTTTGTGTCCGGAACTTGAAATCCAGCCGGAGCATCTGGGTTTGACGGAAGGTCCGAGTCCACTTTTTGACGAAGTGGTCCCGATCGAAGAGGCGACTCGTTTGAGCATCGAGCGGGCGCTGGTGGAAAATCCCCATGTTCCTGATGCGGCACAAAAACTCGGTATGAGCCGTTCGGCGTTGTATCGCCACATGAAGAAACTCGGCATCAAACCTCCGAGGGAACGTACGCCGTAGATGTGTTTGCAGATCGACGCTGGAAAGATGACAATTGAAGTCGTCTCATAGATGAATCAACCCCGGGGTTTCACCGGCAAGATGCCGGTGCCACACATTGATGAGATGACTTCCTGTAACCTGAGGTGAATGATGGCGGACGTGGATGAATTGAAGCTGCTGATTCGGTCACGACATCCCCTGATCACGATAGAGACGATCGAGGAGCGCAAAGCCGCCGAGATAATCGCTCGCGCCGTCGGAGGCATGGGGATGACGCTGCTGACGTGGACCCTCAGCCGGGGTCTGGTCCGCACACTGCCGGCTCCGACGTCAGACATTCCCAAGACGGAAAAACCCGAGGATCTGTTGCGATGGATTTTGCAGGCGGAATACGCGGCGGTGTATGTGCTCTATGATTTCTGCACGCACACGAGCAATGCCGAGACCGCTCGATTGTTTCGTGACGTGGTGCAGGACTCGACGAGAGTTCAGCGAACGGTGATCGTGGTGGATCAGCGGATTCAGCTCGCTGAGGCGATTCGACGACTGGGCGTCCCGTATGAAATCGCCCTGCCCGATACGCAACGATTGGAATTGATCGTTCGCAAGGTCTATCAGGACCTCAGCCAATACGAATCGGTCAAGGCCGAACTGAACCGCGAACAGATGGATGCGCTGCTCCAGAACCTTCGGGGTTTGACCGATGACGAGGCGGCGCTGGCCGTCACACAAATGATCGTTCAAGATGGTCGGCTCAACGCGGCTGACATTCAGTCGGCACAGGAGATCAAGCGCGGCGTCATCGAACAATCCGACCTGTTGGATTTCGTCGCGGTGGACGAGGCCTCGTCCCGAATCGGTGGTTTGGGTCGTCTCAGGCAGTGGTTGCAGAAGCGACGCGGGGCATTGTCGAAAGAGGCGCGCGACTTCGGACTGGAACCTCCGCGTGGAATTTTGCTGCTCGGGGTTCAGGGTTGCGGAAAAAGTCTGATGGCCAAAGTGGTGGCCAGTGAATGGAATCTGCCGTTGCTGCGGATGGACCCGTCGAATCTTTACGATAAATTCGTGGGCGAATCCGAGCGGAGGTTGCGCGATGCCATTCGACTGGCGGAGGCGATGGCGCCGCTGGTGATGTGGATCGATGAAATCGAAAAAGCATTTGCGTCCGCCGCGTCTCAATCGGCCGACGGGGGATTGAGCCAGCGCATGTTTGGGACCCTGCTGGGCTGGCTACAGGATCACCGCGAACCGATTTTCGTCGTGGCCACCGCCAACGACATTTCCGCCTTGCCGGCTGAACTGCTCCGCAAGGGACGGTTTGACGAAGTATTTTTTGTGGACCTCCCTGATGATGCCGCCCGACGCGAAATTTTCACGGTGCATTTGTCCCGCCGAAAACGAGACCCCAAATTATTTGATCTGAACAACCTGACGTCCGCCAGCGACGGTTTTTCAGGGGCGGAAATTGAACAGGCGATCGTCAGTGCCCTCTACGCCGCGTTTGCCGCCAAACAGGAATTGACCACGGAACTGATTCTGCAGGAACTTCGCTCGACCCAACCGCTCAGCGTGACCATGGCGGAAAAAGTGGCTGCACTGCGGCAGTGGGCGCAGGGCCGCTGCACACCCGCTAATTGACGATCCCGCGCCATCGGATCACGCAATCAGAAACCCAGGCGATATGACACGATTCCGGCGATCACGTTCCTATTAACGCCACAAAAGGATCAACGTCGGCAAACGTCACGTTACCATCACCATTGGCATCGGCGTTCAGCCAGGGGCAATCGGGATATTGAGCCAGATAGGCTTGTTCACCGCTCAAGGCCAACACAAACGGATCAATATCGGCAAACGTCACATGACCGTCGCAATTCGTGTCGCCCGGATAATCGTGGGACTCACTTGCCGCCAACCCCCAGATTTCCACGTCGTCGATGTTCCAGCCGGAATAAGCAAAGGCCCCACCGGCAACCTGGTAGCCCCAGCGGATCCAAACCGCAGCTTGGTTGTTGGCGACGGCTGAAATGTCGTAGGTCTGCAAGGACCAAGCGTTGTCCTTCACCACGGCGGCCCCGTTCTGCCAAATCCGCGTCCAGTTGGTAGCGTCCTTGGAGACCTCGATTGTTGCATAGACATAAGGTTGATAGTCCGTATTAAGCCAACGCCAGAACTTGAGGCTGGTCTCGGTCACGTTGTGCAGATCGATTGGGCCGAGGGTCACATACCACGGACCGCCCGCGGTCGTCGAGTAGTCTCCGTTTAGGTTTACCCCGTAAACGTTCGTGCCTGTGTGACCGTTGTTCGGATCGGGGTAGGGGTACAAGACGCCACCCTGCCCGGTGGGATGCCCGAAAGCCCACTGGCCCTGAACCGGCCAGCCGGGATCGGTGTCGAGGTTCCAGTCGAACAACTTGGCCGGTGTGCCTACCTTCAACGCAACGTTGCGCGAGGTATCGCCGTCATGATCAGTCGTGTTGATGAACTGGACGGTGTCGGCGTAGTGGCCATTTCCGAGGCTGTTCGCGTATGTGTTGAACGACAGCGTGACGGTCACGATGCTGTTGCCCGGGATCGTCCCAGAAGCATCGGCAATCGACAGCCAGTTTTCGGTATTGGTCACCTGGTAGTTGAGCGGTGTACTGCCCTTGTTCTGAATCGTGTAGGTGATGCTATCCGGCGTGAACGGTCCGCCCGCCGGGCCTTCGGCAGACAGCCCGGTGTCGGGCGTGACCGCCATGCCTTGGCCCCCCACAACGCGGAGCGACGGATCGCCAAAAACGTGCCAGGTATCGAACATCTCGACGCCGTCGGCGGCGTATTTATCCATCATCGAACACGAACCGGCGTAGCATAGGGTGCCGAACGAATGATAGGTTCCCGCGCACAACAGGGTGTTGAACGCATCCTGGGCCTCCATCGGCGGGTTCCAGGACTGGTTGATGGACGACATGTACGCAGCGATTGCGCCGGTAGGCTCCCCGTTATGGGTGGCGCGCAGCCAAGCCTCGGCGAAGCACGTGCTGCCGGCGAACTGTCCGTTGACGCAGGCGACGCTGAAGATGAACGGCAGCATGTTGTCGTTGGTGAGGGCCGTCACATTACTGTTGGAAAACCCAGTGGTGCCCCACGAGGTAGCACTTCCGTGACCGCAGTAGTTCACGATTCCACGGCCTGCATTAAGGGCTGTGCTGACCTGCGCCGCAGTCGGGCTGTATCGGCCGTCCAGCATGTCAATGAGCGTATAGCCGCAACCCAATAACTGCGTGCGAATGTTGCCGATGTGCACGTAGTCGGCCTCGCCGTCGTCGCCTTGGGTTCCGCCGCCGTATTCGGAGCCGATGCCCGTTCCTTTGTGGAACCAGGTTTGCGTCGTGGCCGGCATCGTTTCGTATTCGATGGTGCGCTGCACCTGCGTATCCACCTGCGCTGCAGTTTCGGCAGAGAATCGCCCGACCAGAATGTCCGGGTAATCATCGCCGCCCGCCAGTTTGGAGTACGTAGGATCCGACGAGCCGCCCGACGCGGTGGGTGTGGCGACTTGCGCCGAATCACCAACCAGCAGCACGAACGCAAGATTCCCCTGATTGTATATGTTCTGGATGTAGTTCTTGATCGACGTCGCATTGTTGCCGATCGTCGATACGCCGATGGCCGTAGTCGGAATGCCGACGGACGTCTTATGGGTTACTAGCGGCTGGACGTTCGCGAGCCATGCGTCGTAACAGATGATCAGCAAGTTGCCTACCTCGTCGGGCGGCGCAGTGAGCAGAAGGCTGGAATCGTAATTGACAAATTGATGCTCGTAGATCGTTTCAAAGGACGAAACCGGCGTGTGAGAGATATTCTGACGGTTCAGAACATTCGTTTTACTAAGCCCGCTCGGAGTCAACTCCACGCTCATCTGCGTATAAACCCGCAACACACCCGTCACCGGATTATACTGAAAAGGATAAACCTCGACGGTCAGTCCGCGAAAATCTCTCAGGATGTACGGCTTGCCCTTCTGTACCAGCCCTCCGGGGTAGAACTTGTTCTTGGTATAGACCGGACCAAACGTGTATGGCACGGTGCTGGGATCCACGTTACGCAAAAGATTGCCCTTGGACGGCGCAACCCGCAAAGAAACTTCATAATAGTCCGACGATAACACACGTACCTGCATGTCCTGATCGTCTGGAATGATCACGCTGCGGCACACACGGGGCAGCGCCGGCTCTCCGGCTTTCAACAAAACCGACTCGCCCTCGAGCCGCAACTGGGTGTATTCTTTCCCGTTGATCTTGACGGATTCTGTTTTAAAATCCCCAAAAGCATACGACAACTCAATCCGCTGGGCTGTGTCCTCCGAAACGCTCACGGTGACTGGTTCCGCCGACGCTGCAACTGCGGGCAACGCCCATAATCCCACCATCGCAAGAACAAATAACACGGACAAGCCATATCGGATTTGTTTTGCGAATCGACACACACACGATTCTTTCATCGGACGTTCTCCTTTTTGTGGACATCAGACAAACCAAATGAAATTAACGTGATCATGATCTTCAAGGACAAGTGGCTCCGGACGACATGAGTGACAGACTCGAATTACGCTTCGGCTACAACAACCGCTGCAACACCCTGTGCATGAAACAAGGGCTTCAAATAACCTATCAGGCCCTACATGAAACGCAAGCACTCTCAGACAGATTGGAATCCAAATCAAGGACTTCTCGTCTGTTCGTACAGTGCTCCGTTATGGGTGCGGTGCCGCGCTGCGAATTTGGCAGAATGAAGAGCGAACGTTTGCGGCCGTTTTGCTGCTGTTTTGTTCAACCTGGTGTGAAACAAATCAAGCCGCCACATGCACACGCAATCAGCAGAAAATCAAACGGTTTCCACAGCCACGGACGAGCGACGATGTAACAACCGACCGCACCAATGACGGAATGATTCCATATATAAAAAGAACACGGGCGTCACAAACAACGTCAACGACTGGGAGAACAACAGCCCGCCGACCACCGCCAATCCGAGCGGACGTCGTGATTCCGCACCGGCGCCCCATCCCAATGCAATGGGCAGGGTTCCCATCAGCGCCGACATCGTGGTCATCATAATGGGACGAAATCGAACGACGCAGGCCTGATAGATAGCATCGACCGGCGACAATTTCTGTTTGTGCTGCGCCTCGATGGCAAAATCGACCATCATGATGCCGTTTTTCTTCACGAGACCGATCAGCATGATGACTCCGACCATCGCATACAAACTCAGGTCCGTCCGGAAGACGTACAAAGTCAGCAGCGCCCCGAATCCGGCAAAGGGCAACGCCGACAAAATGGTAATGGGGTGAATGAAACTTTCATAAAGGATGCCCAGAACCATGTAAATCACCAATATCGCCAGCAGCAACAACAGGACGAGACCCTTGGCGGATGATTGAAACGCCTGAGCCGTCCCTTGAAATCCTGCGGTGATGGTAGCCGGAAGAATTTCCCGCGCGACGGATTCAACCGCTTCAGTGGCTTGTCCCAGGGCCACGCCCGGTTTCAAATTGAACGAAATGGTCACCGAGGGCAACTGACCACTGTGATTAATCGCCAACGCTCCAATTCCGGGTTCGATCGCCGCCACCGCCGCCAACGGAACCAATTGTCCGGTGGAAGATCGGATGTAGAGCAACGGAAGAGACGCCGGATTCGCTCGGAATTCCGGTAACAACTCCATGATCACTTCATATTGATTGTTGGCGGCATAGATGGTGGAAATCTGTGTGGAACCATAAGCATTGGAAAGAGCCGCCTCGATCTGATAGGGAGTCACCCCCAAAGTCGCCGCCTGATCCCGGTCAATCCGGAGATTGACCTGTGGATTGGTCAACTTCAGGTCCGTGGTCACATCCTGGATCGATTCGACGTGACGAAGCCGATCCGCCAACATCGGCGCATACTTGTACAACTCCTCCGTGTCCGGACTTTGCAGTGAATACTGATATTCGCTCTTGGTTCTCCGCCCGCTCATTGGAATAGGAGGAGGATTCATAAAATACGTACGGATACCCGGAACCGTGTTGACCTTGGGCGTCAGTTCTTCAATGATCTGGTTGACGTGCAAGGCCCGTTCACGACGCGGTTTAAGTCTCAGGAACAAAATTCCTTCGTTGGAAGCGAGAAAACCGGGAATGGTTCCTGCTACCGACATAAACGACTCCACGTTGGGGTCCGCCTTGACAATCGCGGTCACCTGCTGCTGTTTCTCCCACATGGCTTCGTAAGAGATTCCCTCCGCCGCCTCGGTGGAAGCCATCACACGGCCGGTATCTTCACTGGGTAAAAATCCCTTGGGCACTTTGAAAAAAAGATAGACCGAAGCCACAAGAATAACCCCTGAAATGCCCATGGTGGTCAGGCGATGACGAAGTACCCATTTCAAACTCACTTCATACAACCACAATACCGCCGCAAAAAACTTTTCTGACCACGCATACAAATGCCCCTGGTGAACGGCGCCGGGTTCCCGGAGAAACCGACTGCACAACATCGGCGTCAGAGTCAAGGAAACCACCCCGGAAACCAGAATCGCCGTACCAATCGTAATAGAAAACTCTTTGAACAAACGTCCCGGAATCCCACCCATGAACAGCACCGGAATAAATACCGCTGCCAGCGACAGCGTCATGGATATGATCGTAAAACCAATCTCGCGCGAACCGTTGAGCGCCGCCTCCATCGGTTTTTCACCATGTTCCATGTGCCGAATGATGTTTTCCAGCATGACGATGGCGTCATCCACCACAAATCCGACACACAAAGTCAGGGCCATCAATGAAAGATTGTCCAGATTAAAACCCAACAAGTACATGACGATAAACGTCCCCGCGATGGACATGGGCATGGCAATACTTGGAATAATGGTCGCTCGAATATTTCGCAGGAACAAAAAGATGACCATGACCACCAAACCCAGCGTCAACAAGAGCGTGAATTTCACGTCGGAAACGGAATCACGAATCGTCTCCGAACGATCATAAAGTTCATGAATCGTGATCGAGGCGGGCAATTGTTTTTGAAACGTGGGCAAAAGTTCCTTGACCGCGTTGACGACTTCCACCGTATTGGTTCCGGGCTGGCGCTGAATAGCCAGTACGAGAGATCGTTCGTCCACAAACCACGCCGCCACTTTGTCGGCTTCCACACTGTCAATGACCCGCCCCAGTTCCTCCAGTCGAACCGGCTGGCCGTTGCGATAAGCGACAATCACCGGACGATAGGCTTTGGCGTTATTGAGTTTTCCGCTGGCTTCGATGGTATAAGCCTTGTGGGCGCCATAGAGCGTGCCGGTCGGAAGGTTGACGTTGGCATCCTGGATACTCCGAGCCACTTCGTCGATGCCGATCCTGCGGGAAGACAACGCATCGGGATTCAACTGAACACGTACGGCATACTTTTGCATTCCATAGACGGACACCTGCGAAACGCCGCTGACCATCGAAATCCGCTGGGCCATCATTGTGTCCGCGTACTCATTGAGTGTGTACAAAGGCATGGTCGGCGAGGTCAACGTCAAATACAGAACGGGCTGATCGGTCGGGTTAACTTTCTGGTAAGACGGAGGATTGGGCATGTCCGGCGGGAGTTTTCCGGCCGCACGAGAAATCGCTGCCTGAACATCCTGCGCGGCTGCATCAATGTTGCGCCCCAGCTTAAACTGGAGCACAATCTGTGTGATGCCCAGTTGACTCGTGGAATTGATTGCTTCCACGCCTGCAATCGTGGAGAATTCCCGCTCCAATGGCGTGGCGACCGATGAGGCCATCGTTTCCGGATTCGCTCCCGGAAGCGCCGCCAACACCTGAATAAACGGAAAATCGACGTTGGGCAGGTCGCTCACCGGCAGCAAACGATAACTCATGACGCCGAAAATCAGGATGCCGCACATCAAGAGCGTATTCATCACCGGCCGTCGGATAAATAACTCAGGTATATTCATGATCCGGTTCCATCCTTGGCAGATTCCGACTTGTCGGAACTCTTGACCTTGATTTTCACGCCGTCTCTAAGTCGAAGTTGTCCGTCGGTCACGACGGTTTCCCCCGGCTGTAGCTCGCTGCCCACGATCGTGAAACCGTCGTACTCGCGATAAGTGGTCACAGGTCTTATGGCTACCGTCTGGTCCGCCTGAACCACAAAGACGAAAGCCCCGGACTGACCGTTCTGGATCGCCTGTGTCGAAACCACCGTAACCCCAGTGTCCGTACACAGGGTCAACGTCACATTCACAAACTGACCGGGCCAAAGCGCACGCTTGTCGTTGGAAAACGTGCCTTTCAGGCGGATGGTCCCCGTGCTGCGATCCACCTGATTGTCAATGAAACTGAGCGTACCCAGTTCCCGAATCTCCTCTCCGGGAATTTTTGCTGCCACCACCAACGGCTCCTTGTCCTGAAGGTTCCTGATTTGCGTCAGATAATGCTCGGGAACCGCAAACGTCACATAGATCGGTTGCACCTGATTGATGACCACCATGTCGGTGTCGGGCGCCTTCACAATATCTCCCACATTGACCAGCAAACTTCCGATGCAGCCGTCAATGGGCGCATGAATCGTGCAGTATTCCAGATTCAGCGCGGCCTTATCAACCGCCGCACGATCGGCGTCCACTTGCGCCCACTGCGCATCCGCCGTCGCACGCGCCTTGTCGTTTTCTCGCGGTGCAATCGTTCCCTGCTTAAAGAGTCCCTCCAGTCGCACGGCTTCCTGCTCGGCATCCTTGGCCAAGGCCACGTCTCGGACCAGCGCCGCCTGGGCGCTCGCCAGGGCCGCCTCAAAGGAACGTCGATCAAGCATGAACAACAGATCACCCGCTTTGACGTTGTCTCCCTCGACAAATCGGATCTCTTTGATCTCGCCCTGAACCTGACTCTTCATCGTCACCGTGCGATAAGCTTCCGCATTGCCGAACACTTGAATCTGTACTGGAACATCCCGAGTGGTGACTTCGCTGACCGTGACGGGCGCCCCGGTTGCCTCACGCTGTCGGGATTCGGCATCGGCGCCTGCGCGATTGCATCCCCACAACGGACCCCAAAGCAACAAACCGCACAATGCTACCGGCGGCACTACCGAATTTCTCCACTTCCGGCGAATCAACTTACCACCACGATTTCTCATATTTGATGCTCCATCACAAAAAAACACACACCACGTTATTTCACGGAAGGTCCGGATTCCGGCTCATCCAGACGCCAACCTCCACCCAAGGCCTTATAAAGCGCAATCAAATCCGTCACGGCGGCTACGTCGCTTTGTGCCAGTTGATCCTGAGAAGCGTACAAAGACCGCTGCGATTCAAGCACGTTGAGAAACGGCGTCAAACCCCGCGTGTACAACTCATTGCTCAGCTCCGTGGCCCGCCGGTTGGCTGCCACAGAAGCCGTCAGCGCCTGCCGGCGCGTACGTTCGCTCGCATAGGCCACCAAAGTATTTTCGACATCCTGAAAGGCAACCAACAACGCCTGCTGGTATAGGATTAGCGCCTGTTCTTCACGTGCGTTTTGAACTTCTATGTTGGCACGAATGCGCCCCCCGTCAAACAGGGACCATTGAATCCCCGGCCCCAAGGACCAGGTCAAACTCCGCGCATCCAGAAAGTGCATCATATCGGCCGTCTGAGTTCCAAACCCCCCCGTCAACGACACGCGCGGAAACAAATCCGCCGTCGCCACACCGATTCGGGCTGTCGCAGCCGCCAGATTTCGCTCCGCCTCACGAATATCGGGACGGCGCCGAAGCAACTCGGACGGTAACCCCACCGGAATCTCCGGCGGCACCGGGGGAATGGGTTGAACCTCAGAAAGTTCTTCGATCAGCGCTCCGGGCGGCTCGCCCAGCAAGGTGCTCAGTTGATAAATGTTTTGCCGAATCGCGACTTCCAATAACGGAACCTGCGATCGCGTGGTTTCCAACTGGGCTTCAGCTTGCGCGACATCCAGTTCTCCCACGAATCCGCCCGTCTGACGGGTTCGTGTCACATCAAGTGTGTCCTGCTGGGCCACGATGGTCTCTCGCGCGATATTCAATCGGAGTTGAGCTCCGCGAAGTTCCACATAATTCGTCGCCACCTCGGCCAACAGCGAAACCAGAACCCCCCTCTGATCTTCCTCAGAAGCCGCCAGATCAGCATCCGCCGCTTCGACCGATCGCTGAATACGGCCAAAAAGGTCCAGTTCCCAACTGGCATCGAAACCGGCGGCAAACAGATTCGATTCGCGCGGGGAACCGCCGCTCGAACTCGGAGTCAATCGGCTGTTGACGATCTTGCTCAGGGCGTTGGTCGCAATACTGTCTGCGGTCACAGCAGGAACACCACCCGGACCAAGGGATTGAATGGCGGTGTTGGCGGCTTGATTGAACACCTGTCGCCCAAGACCCGGACCGTTCGATGTACTCGGCTGAGTGTTCAGACTTGCACCTCGATAGGTATGCGACGAATTGAGATTGAACTGCGGCCAAAAATCGGCAGTCGCTACGGCCCGTTGGGCCCGCGCCTCGCGCACGCGAGCCACGGCAATCTGAAGACCCGGATTGGATAGCACCGCACGATCAATCAGATCACTCAGCCTCGGATCATTCAACGCCTGCCACCAGATCGTCAGGTCCGGCGACTCCGGTGTCAGGCCGGCGGACTCCGACGGGGCAACCCCACTCCATTCCTCCGGCGCTTCGACCTTCGGTGAAGTGTATTTCGGTCCGACAACGCAACCACTCACAATCAACGCTGCCATCACAGTATATCTGAAACATACCTTCATCGTTCACTCTCAGTTGACCGTCGATCGCTCATTCATAACGGAGCGCTTCGATCGGGTCCAGCAACGAAGCCTTCCACGCAGGATAATAACCGAAGATGACTCCAACGCTAATAGAAACCACTACGGCCGCAATCATCGCGCCAAGAGACATTTCCGTCGGCCAATGCAGCAGCACACGCACCAGGATGGAACCGCCTCGCCCAAGGAGGATGCCGAATCCGCCTCCCAATACGCACAGAATCACGGATTCGACCAGAAACTGCCTCAGGATGTCTCGCGCTCTCGCCCCGACGGCCATACGCAACCCAATCTCGCGCGTACGCTCCGTCACTGAAACGAGCATGATGTTCATGATCCCCACGCCGCCCACCACCAGCGAGATTAGCGCCACCGCCAGCAGAAGATTCGTCATGAGCGCGCTCGTCGAAGAAAGTGCACGCGTCATTTCCGTCATGTCGCGAATGTTAAAATCGTCCGAGTCATCAGCATGAAGGCGGTGACGCTGACGGAGAATCTGGGTGATCTGTTGAATGGCTTGCGGCACCTCCTCCGACGATCGTCCGGATACAAGAATCTGATCCACGTTCGTGAAACGCGCCGGGCTTGGTGTGTCCGCCTGCTGCGTCGCAGAAGGCACCGAATACAGACTCGTTTGACCGGGGTAAAGGCCACTTAACGTATTCACCGTCTGGGTGGTGGCGGACGAGGCAGCACTCTGATTCACGTTCGTCACTGAATTTCGAGACACGCGATATTTGATGCTTGTCCACGGGGCCAGCAAAATGTCATCCTGGTCCAGCCCCATCATGTTGGCCCCCTTGCTGGAAAGTAACCCGATCACGCGAAATGACACGTTGTTAATCCGCACTTCCTTCCCGATCGGAGAGACTCCCCCAAGCAATTGCTTGGCCACCGTCTGACCCAGGAGGCAAACTTTGCTGGCGTTGCGAACATCCTGATCTGTAAAAGGAGCACCGTCGGCCAAATCAGTCCATTCGCGTACATCCAGAAACGCAGGCGTGGATCCGTAGATAAACGCCGGCACCCAGTTTCGATTCCCATAAACAACCTGTGTGCGCGCACGGACTATCGGCGCGGCCGCACGAACCGCCGGACAATCGCGACCGATCACGATAGCATCATCCGGCGTCAACGTCATCGCCGTACCGGCACCGAACGACACTCCTCCGCTGGAAGCCGTACCCGGTTGCACCATCAGGTTGGCGGCGCCCATGCTGGCAATCGATTGTTGAATCCCTCGCGATGAACCTTCTCCGATCTCCATCATCGCAATGACGGCCGCAATTCCGATGACGATCCCCAGGGTCGTCAAAGCCGAACGCATTCGGTTCCGACCCAGTGCAGGAAGGGCGGTACGCAGCGTGCGATACATAAATATAGTCGCCAACCACCGCATCCCAATGCTCCTAACTCTGATCTGCCGACACCAAATGATGCGGCGCGGATATCGAATCCCCGTCCACAATCTGACCGTCTCGAAGACGAATGATGCTCCGAGCATGAGCCGCCACGCTGGGATCATGCGTCACCAGCACAATCGTAATATGCTCCTCGACGTTCAATTGCACAAACATTTTCAGAATCTCTTCGCTGGTGTGCGAGTCCAGATTGCCCGTCGGTTCGTCCGCCAAAAGCAATGAAGGCCGATTGATCAGGGATCGGGCAATCGCCACGCGCTGCTGTTCCCCACCCGATAACTGCGTGGGCTCATGCTCAAGACGGTCTCCCAGATACATCCGATTCAGCAACCCCGTCGCACGTTCTCGAGCCTCACGCTCCGTCACTTCCCCTGGCCCGCAAAACAGCGGCATCATCACGTTCTCAATCGCCGAGGTACGCGGCAGCAAATTAAAACTCTGAAATACAAATCCGATCTTCTTGTGGCGCAACGCGGCTCGCCCATCCATCGACAAACACGACACTTCATCCCCATCCAGCCAGTAACGACCGGATGTCGGATGATCCAGACAACCCAGAATGTTCATCAACGTCGTTTTCCCGGAACCCGAAGACCCCATCAAGGCCACCAAATCACCCCGCTCAACAGCGAGTGATACGCCGCGCAAAACGCGAACGTCCACCTCGCCGAGATGATAATCCTTGTAGATGTTCTCCGTCCTGATCAACTCCATCGATGACACCCCTGCTGTGGCAGCTATTGCCCTCGGCGCTGTCCGAAAACCTGAGGAGTGAACGGATTTACCGTCGCGCTACGATCATTGCGACTCATTTCACCCAGGACCACGTTCAGGTTTTCCTGAACGCCTGCACCGGATACTTCGGTTGACGTACCGTCACTGGCGCCCACTTCCACGCTCATCGGCTTGACGAAAGAACCGTCCTGAATCCATAACGTCCCTCGTGTCGCTCCACCCGACGATGCGGAGGGATCACGTCCGGTCCGCGCTCCGCGTTCTTCGCGCGTCGCTGGAACAATGGATTCCGACGAAGGCTTCCAGATCAACGCCGAACTCGGTACCAATAAAACCTGCTCACGCTTCGCCACCTCAAACCGCACGTTGGCCGTCAGGTACGGAAGCAGTTTTCCATCGGAGTTATCAATATCCACTTCGACGGTGTACGTCACGACGTTCTGAGTCATGCTCGCATTGAGCCGGATTTTGTTCACCATCCCCTGAAACGTCTCATTGGGAAAAGCATCAACGGTCATTCGTACCGGCTGACCGGAATAGATGCGGCCGATGTCCGCTTCGTTCACCGCAGCCCAAACCTGCATGTGGTGCAGGTCCTTGGCGATCAAAAACAAACTGGGCGCGTTGAGACTCGCCACGACCGTTTGACCGATATTGACGCGGCGGTCGATGATCACTCCGTTCACCGGCGAGATGATCGTGCAGTAACTCAGGTTCGTCCGCGCCCGATCGAGAGAGGCTTCGGCCTGCGCCACGTTCTGCTCCGCTTGCACGATTGCCGCATCCCCCACCGCCACGTTGGCCTTGGAAATTTCATAAGTCGCTTCATACGAATCGTAATCGGTCGCCGACAACGCACGCGACGGCCCGATCTCCTGGGCACGCTTCCAGTTGCCCTCTGCCTGGTCCAGCTTCGCCTGAAGCTGCATCAAATCCGCTTTGGCCCGCTGAACGTTGGCTTTGGCCTGATCCACCTGGGCTTGATTGGCGTTGACGTCGGCCCGGTAAAGCGAATCATCAATCTGCGCCAAAATCTCCCCTTCCTCAACCTGAGAACCATAATCGATGGGCTCGCCGGTCTTCGGATCCTTCCCAAAAACGCTGATCCGCCCAATAATCTGGGCACCCACGT
>CAIVHJ010000377.1 GCA_903905665.1 uncultured Phycisphaerales bacterium | reverse complement strand
GTGTCCCAATGGGCGTGACGGTACTTTCTATAGGGGCATGTCATGAAACAGGAAGACATCAAGGATTTGATTGAGCACATTCTCGATGAGGTTGGCGACATCGAATCTTTTTTCTGGTTTTGTGCCGAAGTGTTCTCGGATCGAGCCGCCCATTCTGCCGACACGGGCTTCGATCAAAAATCCAAATTCTACTGGACCACGTACCGCGACCTATTGCTGGCGTTGGTAGGCGCGAGATGCTTGGAATAGTTTCTACCACGTCGTCGGGATACGGTGAAGCCCGTTACGAGGCATCCGGTTGACAAACCTCTTTTTGGGAATGATTATAGTTGGTTGATAATCATTGTAGGAGAGGATTTTGAAACCTACGCTGCACAAAATCATCCACTCACTTTTCCCAACGCTGACACGGCGTGAACGGCAAGTATGCGAGGGAATATGCCGGGGTTTGCCCACCCCAGAGATTGCAAAAAATCTGCGCATCGCACCAGCCACATTACGGACGCATTTACGAAACGCCTTCACAAAAATCCAAGTAGGGACAAAAGCGGCCCTGGTGGCGAAAGTCCTGAAGTACGCACTGGCTCAGCGCCCCAAACGATAATCAGGCGGTGGATGGCATTCCGTCAGATTGATGAACGATACCCATTCTGTATCCTTCCCCCTCCAGTCACGATGCTCTGTTTCATGTGATAATCATCAAAGGAATGTCTCGGCATGGAGTTTTCACGTCATGTACACGCAAAAGCACAGTATTGACAAGAAGAATTCTGAAAGGTTCCGAATATCAGAATGTTGTCATCAAATCAAGGTTTTACCGCCTGTCTATTAACGGCTCACTGTGGTATCACATCCGCTGAAATCCTCAATGCCGACGGTGGAATCACATGGAAGACGATCTTCTTAAAACACGGCTCGATTCGTACTCCAAGAGAGGTATTTTTCTAGGCACGTCGTCGTGGAAGTACCCCGGCTGGATGGGACAAGTCTATTCGAGAGATCGGTATGAGTATCGCAACCGGTGGTCCAAGATGCGGTTCGATCGAACCTGCTTGAATGAGTACAGCGAGACCTTTCCGACGGTGTGTTTTGACGGTGGTTTCTACCGTCTTCCCACTCCACAAATGCTGAGAGCAAATTTCGATCAATTACCCGACGGCTTTCGATTCTCCATCAAAATCCCGGAGGAAATTACCGTTGAGCGATGGCCCCAACAAAAACGGTACGGACAGCGTGCCGGCATTGACAACGGGCACTTCATGGACGCGACGTTGCTCAACGAGCAACTCCTCGAACCGCTCATGCCCTATCACAATAAACTGGGCGTACTGATCTTTGAGTTTGGGACGATCTATGATAGTGAAACCGCCCATCCCGACGTGTTTGCCCGGAAACTCCACAACTTGCTGAGTCGGATTCCCACCGATCGGTTCCGGTTTGCCGTTGAAGTACGCAATCCATCATTCCTATGTGACCAATACTTCCGTACTCTGCGAGATCATCGCGTAGCGCATTGCTTCAATTCGTGGTCACGAATGCCGAGCGTTCTGGAACAACTCAGGCATGACGGGGCGCTCACCGCAGACTTTTCGGTGGCGCGTTTTCTGCTCAGACCGGGCCGAACCTACCAGCAGGCCGTGAATTTGTTTGAACCGTATGAGCACGTTCAGGAGCCGTACCCCCAAGGCCGGGAAGCGATGGTCGAACTCATCCGCCAGAGCACCGCCAAGCAGATTCAACTCTATGTGTACGTCAACAACCGGCTTGAAGGCAACGCCGTTCAGACCATCGAAGAGGTTTTGGCCGCCAATCTCGACTGGAGATAGCGTCGCAACTCGCTTACCCCCAAACAGATAAAACCCAGTTTGACTCTATAGCGTGTTAGGTGTATGTTAGGTATATGGATTGGGGTGATCCATGAGCCTGAACTGCCTATTTTTGGACATGAACAGTTATTTCGCCAGTTGCGAGCAGCAACTCCGGCCTGAACTTCGGAATCGACCTGTCGCTATCGCCCCGATGATGACCGATTCGACTTGTTGTATCGCTGTCAGTTACGAAGCCAAAGGATTCGGAGTCAACACGGGCACGAACATCGGTGAAGCCAAGAAGATGTGTCCGGGTCTGATCGTGGTGGAAGGTCGGCCCGAAGCCTACATCCGACTGCACCACCAGATCGTCCAAGCCGTCGAATCCTGCCTGCACGTGGACGCCATTCACTCCATCGACGAAATGAGTTGCAGATTGTTGGGTACGGAAAAGCAACTTGAGAATGCGGTGAAACTGGCTCAGCGGGTCAAGGATGCCGTGTACCGGCAAGTGGGAAAGCACCTGCGTTGTTCGGTGGGTTTAGCACCAAATTGTTTTTTGGCCAAAGTCGCCAGCGACATGCAAAAGCCGGACGGACTGGTGGTGATTCAAAAGGACGAATTGCCTTACAAATTGTATGGTCTGAAACTGGATGACCTGCCCGGCATTGCTGATCGAATGGTGAAACGGCTGCATCAAGCCAAGGTCTTCACCGTGGCACAATTGTGCAGCCTGTCCGAACAGCAATTACACACGATCTGGCAATCACTTCTGGGCACGATCTGGTATCACAATCTGCGCGGGGATGAACTTCCGCCCACGGTCATCCACAAGAGACAGGTGGGACATTCACGGGTACTGGCCCCGGAGTTCCGCAACATGGAATCGTCTCACGATATTCTGGTGCGACTGATCCACAAGGCCGCCGCACGGTTGCGATACCTGAAGCACTGGGCCCGGCAGATGTTTGTGTTCGTGAGGTTTATGAACAAGGAATCATGGCATGGCAAATCTCATATCGGTCTATGTCAAGATACGACTTCCTTCGTTGAGGCCTTCAACAAACTGTGGCAACGTTGTCCCCAGAACCTCAAACCCCTGCAAGTGGGTATGGGATTGTTCGATCTGGTGAACGACGAGTCGGCGGACCTGCCCCTGCTGGACGGAGATCAGAAGCGAACTCAACTCTGGTGGGTGATTGACCGGATCAACCAGAAGTACGGAGCCAATGCCGCGTTTCTGGCCGGTGCATTTCATGCGCGGGATATGGCTCCCACCAAAATCGCCTTCAGCCAGATTCCAGACCTTGATTTGAATGGCTGAGCGGAAGATTCCCAAGTGATGATCGAGGTAGTGACTACGTATCGTGATGACGGCAGGTGGAACAGACATTTCGTCCAAATTCGCACATCAGCGTGTCCATTTCGATAGTCGTTTTCCAGTGCAAAATGCATAGGAAACGTCACGATCGCGTGTTTCCAAGTCACAGACACGCAAACGCACGGTTTTAGCGGTAATGGCAGCGGCTCGGCACCCCGCGTTTATTTGACGATATCAAGGAGTGACAAAAACCTCTTTCAGTTCCTCTCTCAAAATCCGCATTTCCTGTCGAAATATGAGCATCCTCCAAAAGCAGAATCTGCGTGCAAGAAACAATAGATTTTGTCATCTCTCCCCCTTCGAGTAATAATGGAGGAAGGAAATTGCCTAGGTGCTGCTTAAGACTCTGGGCTTTGGGGGCCAGTCTGTCTGACCAGATAGCCCGGGGTGATTCTTGGGCACGTTTTTCACCCGCCCGTAGAACTCGACCAACTCCCAGAAGTGTGTTGGCCCCCTTTCTTCTCGCATCCGTAACTTCTGGACGTAATCACCGAGCCCAACTTCGTAGAGTTGCACAAACGGGACTGAGTAAAACAAATCGACCAAGCGATGATCGACCATACTCTCGCGGTCCATCAAGCCAAGGTAATCGAATTCTCGGCAAACACGATCAGCAGCAGCTTCGACATCCGGCGGAAGCGGTTGAGAGACGTTGCTGCCTTGGTCGGCCTTTGCTTGGTGAAAATAACTGCGGACAGTTTTACGATCCTGCCGCACGGCCTCCATGCGTGTTGCAAGCATTTGGAACGCCTGAAGCTTGATCGTCTCACGTTGTGCTTGGGTCTGACGATACATGAAAACCACAACAACGCACGTCAACGCTACGTACGCGACCGTTGATACCGCAATCACGTAGTTTGCCATTGATGTCCTCTCAGTGTTTAGGTCGCCGGGACCTATGTATCCTTGAAGTTTACCGCCTTGGTAGGCGAGGTAGGCCGTTCCAACACCACACAGGATGGAGCTTCCGAGCACCAGAACGGTGATCCAAAATCCGTGGCTCTTGACACGGTCCTTACAACCCCCGGCTGGTATGTCGCCGCTCAGGAGTTTCGGAATGTCTGATGGTATGATCTTATCCTCTATCGTTTTCAGGGCGGCCCGACAACGATGGATGGCTTGGCGGTTCCGCAGCTCGGCAATCCATATCACGAATGAGAATACACAGGCCACTGCCGGAACCAGCCAGTCTGATTCGGGGGCCTTTTCATACAACCAACCAAACGCCCGGGTGAGCGCCACCATCGCAACAGCCCAGCCTGCAATGATTAGCCATCGCCACCGAAGCACATACCTGTAGTGGGTTATATATGGACCATAGAGCTTGCCCGGGTCGACCATGTGACCTGCCCCCGAATTATGTACCAGTGGTTATGAGAGTCGGGACCATGTTTCGCGTTCCTTGTCGCTCACTGTCGTGTCCAGCTTCAAACCACGTCGCAAACCTAGGTCGATCAGTCCACTATCCCAGACGGCGTGCAGGTTAGTTTTTAGATGATCAAGGACAGCCGCCAAAGGGATTCGCTGCCTTCCTAATTTTATTCCGTCTCAGCCAGAATCATGTCCGGCAGGCGCTGGTGGATGAGCTGGCGATGAGCGGCGAACTGACTTTGCTGCTGCGGGGTCAGAGTCGTATTCAGGAGCGACGAGAACTGGTCCTGAGCGGCTTGGACTGCTGTGCTACCTTGCGACTGGGTTGCCAAGGCACGATCACGAGCACGTTGCGCCTGAAGAACCGTCGCTCGTTGTTCCGGCGATAGATTCAGTCCCCGGAGTTCTGGGTCAAGTGCGGCATCGGCTATGACCTGAGAGAGGACTGAGCGATATTCGGCAGGCACATCGGTCTGTATGCTGGTCAGGAGGTTGGTTGTGCCCTGATGTAAGGCGGCAACAGCAGCGTCGAGTTCGGCATAGGCGGTCGTCGGGTCTTGGCCCCAGATCAGGCAACCCTGAACGTGGTCCTGAGCCGTGCGATAGTTATTGATGAGAGGCGTCAATGCGGCTTCATGCTGTGC
>CAIVHJ010000376.1 GCA_903905665.1 uncultured Phycisphaerales bacterium | reverse complement strand
ATCGGGGTGGCGACTAGCACCAGATCGCACGGGACTTTGTTGATGGTGGCTTCCAGTTCCGACATTTGTTTTTTGCCGTAACCCATCGCCGGCAGGATTTCGGTCAGGTGGGTAAACTTGGCGAAAGTAGCCTTGATGGAGCCCAGAGCATAGGGTCGGGGATCGACGATTTCGGCGGCTCCGAGTTTTCTGGCCGCCACATAACCGGCGCCATATTTCATTTCCCCGTGGGTGAGCGTCGGTCCGTCCTCGATGACAAGCACTTTTTTCCCTTTGACGGCTTCGGCGTCTTCCACCGTGACGGGGGAATTGGCTTTGACGACTTTGGCGTTGGGATTGACGCGATGAACGTTATCCATGACGGTCCAGATGTCGGCTTCTTTGGCGGTGTCCACTTTGTTGACGACGACGATGTCCGCCAGACGAAGGTTGGTTTCACCCGGATAGTACCGAAGTTCGTGTCCGGGCCGATGAGGATCCACGACGGTGATGTAAAGATCGGGTTTGAAAAACGACAGATCGTTGTTTCCGCCGTCCCAGAGAATGACGTCGGCTTCGGATTCCGCCGTCCGGAGAATTTTTTCGTAGTCGATTCCCGCAAAAACAATGTTGCCCCGCATGATATGGGGTTCGTATTCCTCACGCTCCTCGATGGTGCACCGATGCGTGTCGAGGTCCTCCAGCGAAGCAAAACGCTGGCAAATCTGCTGTTTCAGGTCTCCATAGGGCATGGGGTGGCGAACGACGGCGACCGTTTTTCCCATTTCCTTGAGGATTTCGCTGACGCGACGCGCGGTCTGGCTCTTGCCGCAACCTGTCCGAACGGCGCAGACGGCGATGACCGGCTTGGTGCTCTTGATCATGGTTTGATTGGCGCCAAGCAGGCAGAAATTCGCTCCGGCGGCGTTGACCCGCGCGCATTGATGCATCACAAATTCGTGCGACACGTCGGAATACGCCAACGTGACCAGTGTCACGTCGTGGTCCCGGATCAGCGTTTCGAGTTGATCCTCGGCATGAATGGGAATCCCTTTGGGATAACGAGAACCGGCCAGTTCCGGAGGATAGACGCGCCCGTGAATGTCGGGAATCTGAGTGGCGGTAAAGCAGACCACTTCGATCTCCGATTGCTGTCTCCAATAGGTATTGAAATCGTGGAAATCTCGCCCGGCAGCGCCCATGATGATCAATTTGGTTTTGAGGTTCGACATGCTCGATATCCTTGTTCAGAAAACAGTTGCTCCATGCTCATTTTCGAAGCGCCATGCTCCCGACAAATGCCTAAGTCATACGATTCGTCAATGCACGAGGAAGGTGATTCATTGAACCGCCAACAAACCCGAAAGAGTCGGGAGTTGGCCTGCCTCGTAGGAATCAAATCAGTATATTTCAAGTCCACAGACCCGACAAGCAAATCGTCTCTGGCAAGGGAATTCAGCAACCGAAAAAATCAACCTGCATCAAAAGATGATTCTGATTTGTCACATGGGCAATTGGACTACTCGAATTTTGCGTTTTCGCTTTTCCAAACAGGGCAACAGATTCAACGTATTGTCGCCGATAGCGTTATGCCGTGGCGATGCGGAACCTTCGGGGGTGCTCGATCGCTACCGTTCGAGTGAATTGAGAAGTGGATTGTGTCCGGGAATGTGAGAATCGGGTATACTTGAGAGAAGAATTCAGTCTCGGATGTATGTGAACGGAGATGAAAAATGAACACGGTGGGCGATGGCATTCTGGCGTTTTTTGGAAGCGTGGGTCTGGGGGAGTGGATGGTGATTGGGTTAGTGGCGCTGCTGGTTTTTGGTTCCCGACTTCCATCGGTCGCCCGCTCTCTGGGCAAAAGCGTGGTGGAATTCAAGAAGGGCCTCAACGACATCAAGGACGAAATCAAGTCTTCAGGAGACGATTCAGAAAAAAATCCGCCGACTCACGGTGCTCCCCCTGCAGGTTGACCCGGCGAT
>CAIVHJ010000375.1 GCA_903905665.1 uncultured Phycisphaerales bacterium | reverse complement strand
TGATCAACGGTGAACCCGCCGGATACATCAAGTACGTCGAAGACGGTGACGGCTTTTTTACGCTCTGGTGGGTGAGCGATCTGGACTACGTGATGGATTTCGACGACACCACCTACGAACCGTTTGAAACCGATTACTTCCCGTCGGATTTTCAGGAAGTTCCCTGTGCGGTGGAGGATTTATGGGGCGGGGATGCTGATTGCAATGAAGAGTTCGGCAACGAGACCATGCAACCGGCGGTGTTCATCCAGCATGACGACAATGGAAACTCGAACGACAATTCCGGTGGTGGCGGGCATGGAAATCACGAACTTTGCGGGGTGAACATTGGAGCTTTTTCGCCGCTGGCGCTGGTGGGGTTGTTTCTGGTTTCCCGCTTCCGACGAAGGTTTTGATTGATCCAAAGCATGATAGCCCACGGGGACTATGACCCGTGGGCTTTTTTGAAGGATGCTCAGGAGTGGATCGATTTGAGTATCGGGATGGGCGGTTGTGGTGCGAAGGTGTTTCGGTCGAACGAATCGCCCGAGACGCCGGTACGCCGGTCTATGTATATTCCTCGCAGACATTCCTCGACCATTTCCGAAAAATCCGGGCCGCTTTTGAACCGCTGCAACCGCTGATTTGTTTTTCGATCAAGAGTTGCTCGAATCTGGCGATTCTGAGTCTGCTGAAGGAAGCGGGATCGGGATTCGACGTGGTGAGCGGGGGGGAATTATATCGAGCGCTTCGGGTGGGCGCCGATCCGTCGAAAATCGTTTTTGCCGGCGTGGCCAAGACCGATCGGGAGATAGTGGAAGCGATTGACGCGGGAATCGGCTGGTTCAATGTCGAATCGGAAGCCGAAATGGAAAACCTCATCATCCTGGCAGGCCGGAAACGTCGGGTGATTCATGCAGCGCTCAGGATCAATCCAGACGTCGATCCGAAAACCCATCGCTTCACAACGACCGGTAAGCGGGAGACCAAATTCGGGGTGGACCTCGAACGCGCGCGAGCGTTTTTTGAACGATTCGGTCGAAACGAATGGGTTCAGCTTGGGGGAGTGCACCTGCACCTTGGATCACCGGTGAATACCATTCAGCCGTATCTGGATGCGATTGGAAAGGCTCTTCGACTGATTGACGAACTGCGAAACGCGGGATTTCTCGTCGAGATGTTCGATCTTGGCGGGGGATTCGGCGCCGATTACGAGGGGTTTCAGGCGCCGACGGCGCTGGATTATGCCCGTTCGATTGTGCCGTTGCTCTCGGATCGTTCATTGCGAATCGTGCTCGAACCGGGGCGGTCGATTTCCGCCAACGCGGGAATTCTGGTGACACAAGTGTTGTACACCAAACAGTCGGGAGAGAAGCAGTTTGTTCTGGTCGATGCGGGGATGAACGATCTGATTCGTCCGGCGCTTTACGAAGCCCATCATTTTGTATGGCCCGTCGTGACGAGCCGTGAACCTCCTGCCGGTCGCAACAACCAGCCCTTTGAGGGCGCGGTTTTGGCGGATGTGGTGGGGCCGGTGTGCGAGAGTGGTGATTTTTTGGCGTTGGATCATTATCTCCCTCCGGTGCAGCGCGGCGATCTTGCGGCGATTTTTGCGTGCGGCGCGTATGGATTTTCCATGAGCAGTCAGTACAATTCTCGCCCCCGTGCGGCCGAAATCCTCGTTGAAAAAGACGCCTTTCGGGTGATTCGGCAGCGCGAATCCTACAACGACCTCATTTCCGCCGAAATTTGACATCCCTCCTCGACCTGTAGCGATGGCAAGGTTATAATTAATAAGAAGTTAAATTCGTTGGTTTTGGGCGATACCGAGGGGCCGGGTGCTGTGAAAATGCGCCCGAATATCAAGAGGCGGCGGATTGGGTAATGGGGTTTTTTAGTCGAAATAAAAAAGATGACAAGGCCAAGCCGTCCTCGTCAGGAGCGGCTGCGCTGGTTAACGCTGCGCTCGCTGCGGAGGCGGATGCGGAGTTGACGTTTTCGGACAAGGCGCTCGCCACAGCCCGACAATGGTTTGCCCAGGCCAGAAAAGTTGCCGAAGAACGCAATTACGATTACGCCATCGAATGCTATCTCAGCGGATTGAAGTTTTGGCCCGATGCGGTTGAAGAAGGTCATCAGCCGTTGCGGGCGGCTTCGTACGCCCGGCTGGAACGTGGCGGGAAAAAGGCCGGTACGCTGGAGGTGATGAAACATTCGATGACCGGCAAAAATTCGTTGGAGGCGATGCTCAATGCCGAGTGGCTTTGGGCTCGAGACCCGCAAAACGTGTCCTATATGGAAGGGTTCGTCAAGAACGCCGCCAAGGGCAGGTTTGAAAAAACCGTTCTGTTCATCGCTCCGATCTATTACGACGCGATTAAGTCTGAAGGCAAACCCAAACTCGATCGGTTTGTCGTTCTGCGAAAAATATACGACGAACTGGGTGAACGGTGCGAGCGAAGGCAGGACATCAAAAAAGCCCTGACGTTTTATCAGGGGGCTTTGACGGTTTTGCAGGTGGTTCAGCAATTGAGTCCGCCCTCCAAAAACGTCGGTCATGATCTGACCGACCTGGCGACCAAGATTACCATTCTGAAGGGCAAATACGAATCCGCAGAGGATTTCCGCGACAGCGTCAGCGATGCGGGTGCGCAGAGGGACATTCAGGACCGCGATCGAATGGTGATCGACGAACAGCGGCTGGATGAACTGACCGAGGACGCGCGCCGGGAATGGTGCGACAATCCGACGATTCAAGCCAAGTTGCTCAATCTGGTGGATTTATTGTGCCGGGAGGAGCAGGAGGATTCTGAAAACGAAGCCATCAAATTGCTGGAACAGGAGAGCCGAACCAGCAAGAATTACGCCTTCAAGATGCGGGCGGATGATATTCGGATGAAACACCTGCGGCGACGCGTTCGTGCGGCGGGAAACGATCCGGAGCGGGTCAAATCCGCCAAGGCCGAACTGCTGAAGTTTGAACTGACTACCTTTCAGGAGCGGTTGAAGCAATATCCGACGGATAATCGGATCAAGTTTGAATTTGCCAAGCGGCTGGTTCAGGCGAGGAAGTTTGACGAGGCGATTCCGATTCTTCAGGACGCTCGAAATGATCCGAAGAATCGTTTTGCGTGCATGAATCTGGTCGGGAGATGTTTTTACGAAAAGCATTATTTTCCTCAAGCGATGGACATTTATCGGAAAGCGATTGCGGAATACGAACTGATCGGGGATGATTTGTGCAAGGAGTTGCACTACTGGCTGGGGCGGTCCGCCGAGGCGGACGG
>CAIVHJ010000374.1 GCA_903905665.1 uncultured Phycisphaerales bacterium | reverse complement strand
GGATATGACCAACTATTGAAGGCGAGAGAACTCGTGCGATTGCACAGCGCGTGCGATAGAATGGGTCTAATCGCTCTAGCCAGTAGGTCCTCAATTTCGGATCATCCGGCGAGGCTGTGCCTTTCACGATATAGTGATACTGGCTACTTATCCAGCCGAACTTCTGCACGTAAAAATCCTGACCGGGAATGCCAAATACCCAGCGATCTTTACGATTCGGATTCAGTTGGCCCCAGTACCGCGGGTGTATCCAGTTCCACGTTCGATTGCCATGCCGTCGCTTCACAAAACGAACTGCACGGTGAAACATCCACGTGTCCAGTTTGTTGAATGTTCGCGATGCTTGGCGTTTCCGGTGGTAGTTTCCCCAGCCTCGTATCACGGCATTGAGGCGGGTTATCAGTACACTCATTGGCAGATGTCGGCCTTTCAGCCAGATGAGGCGTACTTTTTCCTTTAGCTTTTGCACGGACGACTGGCTCGGCCGGATTAACAACTTCCAGCCGCTTTGGGTGCTCCTGCTTCTGAATTGCCGGATGTTGAAGCCAAGGAAATCAAATCCTTCGCGCAAGTGGACGACACGTGTCTTCTCTGCTGAGAATTCCAGACCTCGTGCCGACAGAAAGCGTATTAGGATTTTGACGCATTCAGCCGCGTCTTCCTTAGTTTCACAGAACACCAAAAAATCGTCTGCGTAACGCACCACAGCACGAGAACAGCGGTATACGCCATAGCGGTCTCGCTTGACCCCAAGGGCCTGTTCCATGCCGTGCAGAGCTATATTGGCCAAAAGAGGCGAGATGACGCCACCTTGTGGAGTTCCTGTCTCTGTCGAGTGCAATTGCTCCATTTCCACGTATCCAGCTTTCAGCCATTGTTTGACCAGTCCCCTTGCGGAGAATTGTCCAATGGCGTTTAGCAAAAATTCGTGGCTGATGTTGTCAAATGCGCCTTTGATGTCCGCATCAAGAACCCATTTCTTGCGATTATTAGAGCGTGCAAGAAGATAGACCTTGTGTATGGCATCGTGGCAGCTTCGACCCGGACGGAATCCGTAACTGGTTCCCTCAAACTTCGCTTCCCATTCAGGTTCCAGTGCGTTCTTGACCATGGCTTGGAGGCCACGGTCGCGAACTGTTGGGATGCCGAGTGGCCGACATTTGCCATTGGCCTTTGGAATATACAACCGTCGTGCCGGTTGAACCCGCCAAGGTTTATGCCCAAGAAGTTCCTTGGCCATCTTTATCTTGGCGTTTGAAGTCTTGATGACGACTTGATCCACACCGGGAGTGTTCTTGCCTTTATTGATCTGCGTTACTCTTCGCGTGCTCTGCTGAGCGTTAGCGAAGCTGCGCAGCATCAACTTCTGGAGGGAGCGAACCTTTCGCAGGTCGCCCTCCGAGGTGGCCCGAAAGATACGTTGCCTTAGATTCCTGACGAGACGCTCGGTCTTCGACCACTGGGTCGAATTCCATTCGTCGCGCTCCGCCGGTCCGTTTGCGCGGTTTTGGCCGTGCATCTAACTTGTCCTTTGGATGATGAATCTTGTGCAGCTCTCTTTGGGTGATTCACATGCTCCCCGTCAGCGCCCTTTCAGGCTGGCCTTGTTGGCCTATCCAGCAGGTTATGAATTTCCTTTGCCTTTCGGCGGCTGGCATTCGCTTCTGGGAGTATCCCGCCCCCGCTATGGAGTTCCACCGCGCTTGCGCTTGGCCTACTGTTGGTCTCACGACCAGCAGACCACATCGGGGTTACCATGTTTCGCATGATTGAGATTTGATTGGTGGGGGTGCCCTCTTTACTCCGGGGCCATGGTGTTCAGACGGGTAATACTGCGATACCCGCTCACGTAATGATCCGACACTGTCCG
>CAIVHJ010000373.1 GCA_903905665.1 uncultured Phycisphaerales bacterium | reverse complement strand
TCTCCTGATCGCTTTTCTCTCCGCCATCGTGCCCCTCTACCTTGGCCGACGACATTTCCGCTCGATGGAATATTGATCCTGCATTTTGCAAAATTAGAGTCTCCTAATCTGTTCGCAAACCCGAAATGTAATTCCCTTTTTAATCACGTGTTACGACATTTGCGTGGTTTTTACAGTCGTCTATTGTCTTCTGTGACAAGAATAAATCCATCCAGTATGAATTTTTTGTTGTTTTTCTGGGAAGAGGTTGTATATATTCGATGAATTGCGCGATCGGGTCGCGCGACGAGTCATGTCCCAATCATATTTCAGAAGGAGAAAGAACATGAAGAGAAGCATTTGGTTATGGAGTGGTTTGGCAGGGATGCTGGTGTCTGTGGTGGGCTTTGCCCAGGTGTCCGGCGGTCCTGTTCCCGTTCAGGATCTACAGACCGGGGTTGTCGAGGCTGTTGGGGAAGAGGTTCTGGCCCCGATGCCGTTCGAGATGCAGAAGCGGATCGACGCCATTCGGGCGGAAGTGACGGGGAACCTGCTCGTCGCCGACTGCAACGGATTGGGGGAGTATTCCACCATCCAAAGTGCGATTGACGCAGCGAGCAATGGGGACACGGTTCTGGCTTTACCGTGCGTCTATCAGGAAAACATTAGTTTTCTCGGCAAAGCCATCACTGTTCGCAGTATCAATCCTACCAACTCTGCCACCGTCGATGCGACGGTCATCCAGGGAACAGGTACTGGGATCGGGGTCATGGGCGCCGTTACGTTTGGCTCGCAGGAGGGGCCGGATTCCGTGTTGACGGGATTCGCTGTTCGTGTTGCCGTTCCCGTACATCCCCAGATTAGAACTGGCGTGTCCGTTGGATCATCCTGGGAAGGACATTCGCAGAATCCCACGATCACCTGGTGTAAGATTTCAAACTGTTTTGTCGGTATCAAGATTGGTTTCAATTCGGGAGCCACCATTCGGAATTGCATCATTAGCAACAACGGTCTAAGCACCAGGGCAGGAGTCGGTGGGATTATCTGTGAAGATGCTGGTACTGGTCATACATGTGGGCCGGTGTTGATCAAGGATTCCTTGATTTACGGGAATCAGACTGGCACTCTTGGCGCCGGTATCACAGCCGGCAACTGTACTGATCTTTCGGTGATCAATTGCACGATTGTGGACAACGTCACAACCTACCCCAGCCCTTATTACGGCGGCGGATGTGGAATTTCCACAATAGACTCAAAATTAACGTTGCGCAATAGCATTCTATGGCACAATACCGCAACCCAGGGTACGACGAAACAAATCAGCGTCACGGTCTACGATTATGAGCAGGTTGATCCGTGGAATACCGATGCAGGATTAACCACGATCGAGTTTTGCGTGATCGATGGCGGTTTGCAGAACGGTGTCTTGGCCAGACCTGGCTGGGGGCGCCTCCATTGGGGTCCCGTGGCTTCGACGGCTCCCGCGTTTGTGGACGCCCCGAATCACAATTATCGGATGGCACTGAACTATGACTATCCGGTTTATCCTTACTTCGATATGGGTGATCCGAATTATGTTCCGGATCCCAACGAGAAAGATCTCGATGGCCTCAATCGAATTGATACAGGCAACTGCGAAGGGTGCCGTATCGATATCGGTGCCTATGAGTATCATGTTCCGTAGCCAGTGAAGAGATCATGTGGTTTGCCTTGAGTTCATACCCGCGGGAGCTTCGATGGTTTCCGCGGGTTTTCTTTTTGGGTTCCTCAAGGGGACAGGAGTCTTTTGATTTAGGACTCCTGTCCCTTTTTCTTTGTGGGGAGGTTCCGATAATCTGGGCTTGGCGAATCGCCGCAGGGGCAATTCATGGACTGAGACCGGTTTTGCGGCGGTCGCGCGAGAATTTGCAGTTGTTTTTCCAGTTTTGGCTGCTATCCTCAATGATAGAGGAGATGCTTTTCGGAGGAGAAAGATGCACGACGAGGAAGGAAGCATTCTGCGATTTGTGCCCCCGCCGTCGGAGGAATCCGAATCCGCGATCCAGGGGATGTTCCCCTTCAGTCAGCACCAGCGCCGCGTCATTTTTTCCGAAATGGTCAAAGCCGAAATCGAAGCCGGACTCCTCCGCGGAAGCAAACGCCGCCAACTCATGCATTACGCCGCGAAACTCGGCATCCCGAAATTCGAATCCTGCCTGCTCATCGCCGAAGTCCAGCATCGCATGAATCAGCTCGAACCCCCGCACGTCCTCACTCCCGACGAAATCCGACACACCCTCGACGACTCCCGCCGCTCCCACGTTGCTGTCAAGAACCTCCTCGTCGCCGGTCTCGCCGCCGTCGTCGTGGACCTCGCCATCATCGAATGGCTCTTCTGAAAACTCGTCCTGATTCGAGCGACCCCCACGTTAGTTTTTCCATGAGGCGTCAAGTCATCTCAGGAGAGAATCAGGATCATGTCTCAGGATCAGGGCGGGATGGGGACCATTTCAGAAGCACTTGGACGGGGCGGTGGTCGGAGTAATCGACGGGGAGGACGTCGTAAGATTCGACGGACACGTCCTTTGTAACAAAGACATAGTCGATCCGAAATGGTAGATCGTGGGTCAGGCGGGTGTACTGCGCAGCCTGGAGACCCGTGGCGGCGTCGCGGAACACGTCGCTCATCACGCGGTAACTGGCGGAATACTGTAACGTGTTGAAATCCCCCGCCACGACCACTGGTGTGGCGGATCGCTCCAATTGCTGAACCAGGTCGCGCATCTGGGCTTCGCGATACGGCTCGGTGTCGAGAAAATCCGACACACCGGCTCCGCTGAGTGAACGGGCGTGCACGCTGACCACGGTAAGAATTTGATCGCCGATCTGCACTTCGCACAACAAACCGTAGGGTTTTTCATGGGAAATTTTCAGCGGCCGATGGGTCAGGATGGTCCCGCGCACCAGAACCGCCATCCCGTATTCTTCATCGCCCGTCTGTCCGCGCGCAGCGACCGCCCAATGGTACCCGAGTGCGTCAGCCAGATACTTCGCCTGATCGGCCACCCGCGCGTTTTTCGGATCGACCGGCCATGCCGCCTCCTGCAAACACACGATGTCTGGTTGTTGCCGCTTGAGAAGGTCTGCGATGTGGATCCCCGAATCCTCCCGAATTCCACGTTCAATGTTGTACGTTATCAAGTTGATCGAAACCGGCAAAGCGGAGTTTGGATCGCGGGATGTGTCCGAGTCGCTGTTTGCGACATCGCCCGTCGAATCGTCAGGCTGCGAGACGCCATGGACAAGTCTCGCGGACGGACGAAATGAACTTCCTGAATTCAAACCGCACGCCCCGATGCTGATGGCCAGACCCATAAGAATAAATCTGAAATCCCGGTTGCTCATGACTGTTTTATCGACAGAGAAGGCCCCATAAGTGGAGCATCAAGGAATGCGTCAGAATCTTTCGGCCCGTCAACGACAGAATCAATCTAACTGAGCCTGTCCGGGAATTATAAGGAGTCCGGAATGCATTTGATCTGTCCGTTTTTTCGGCCACAGTAGTGATTGTAGCGAATCAGTAATTGATAACCAAACAGGGCGGCTAACAGTTGTGTGCGGTTGTTATCGAGTCCACGATGCCAGACCCGTTCGTCCAATTCAAACAGCGACTTGAACCACTCGTTGAATGGTTCGACCGTTTGATGACGGCGGGCATACCCTCGCTGGCCACGGGCGCTCTGATAAAATCGAATTCGCTTTTGTCGCCGAGAGTTCCGGTCCGGGGTTTCCTTTGGCACCACACTGTTTCGCCGATTGGGTGGACACAGGAAGCGACGGTGCGTGGAACGTCCGCGCGGATCATATTCAATACGTTCCCCGAACTCATTCTTGTCATAGCCGCTATCCGCCAATACCTATTGTGTAGGGTCCGGCAGGTGATTGATTTTATCGTCGAAACCGGCAAACTCTTTGACCCCGGCGGTGTCCGCCGAAGCCAAGAGGGGGAATACGGTCGAGTCTGGGGCCGCGGTAACGACCACCTCGTAGCCGTATCCTGCACCCAGCCGTCATGCCGGCTATAGCCCCAGATGCTGTCGCGGTTCACGCCGCGCAATCCTTTGGGAATACGCTTGGACTGGCGATCTTTTTTATGCCACAACGGACCCTTGGCTGCGATCAAACTTTTATCCACCGCGACCGCTTGGGCATCCACAATGTCTTCTGCAATCGCCTTCTGCCCTTGCAGCCGAATCGCCACTTCAAACAGATCATGCGCGCGACGATACCGATCAAAGTACGTGCTGCGGGCCGGAAACGCCTTGAGTCCCAGCCACGTCTGCACGTCCACCCGGTGCGCGAACAAGAATCGATACTGGGCGGATCCGACCCGTCGGTGGTGCCGATTGCTCTTTTTCTTTTTGAGAATGTACTGTTTCACAGGAAGTGAGACAAAGGGGTGATGTGGTATAGTGACGGTTTTGGGGAAGGGCTTGAGGGGGAAACAGAG
>CAIVHJ010000372.1 GCA_903905665.1 uncultured Phycisphaerales bacterium | reverse complement strand
TGCAAAATTACCAAACGAACCCATCTTCAAGTGACACTGTAATTGGCGTGCTTGGAGGTATAATGATTCGGAATTATTTGCGGGACATGATATTATTTCGATTGCCGTCAGATTCCGCTAAGTTTTGCGGGTCACATCCGGTGCTAATGTGAAGCGTGAAACAATCGTACAGTCAGTCGCTTTGTTGTTGATTTTGGGACTTGCAGCGTCGTTGCGCGTATACAATCTTGGTGAGCAGAATTTTGGGTGGACGAAGTCTGTTCGATGGCGCCTTGAAGAGCATGAGCATCAATGGAGCCGCTCACGTCGCTGGAGTCATGTTGGATTGTACGCCGCGAGCGTGCTGTGCGCCCTCCTGACCCATTACTTCAGTTTGTTCCCGATTTTGGGTCAAATTCTCTATGCGATGCTGCGCTTTCGTCGGCGCCTGCTCTGTCTTTGAGGGGCATCGCTGTTGGGTGCTCTGGTGATGTGGGGGATCGCTGTTGGGTGCTCTGGTGATGTGGGGGATCGCTTGGGGTCCGAGCTTCTGGGCGCAACAGAGTGTCATTCACGAGCAACACTGGCTGGTGACTGGTACTCCCCTGCATACGTGGGAGACTTGGGTTCGCGTGTTGAATCTTCCGGTTCGGATGTTGTTCAACGTGCAAAGCGTTCAAGGAAATCTGAACGTCGCTCACAGCCTGATCGGCCTGATTCTCGTGGCGGGCTGCCTGTGGATTCTGCGACGATATCGCGCGCGGGAATCGTTCGTGTTTATTCTCTGGTATCTGGTCCCGTTGGCATTGTTCTCCGCCGCAGACCTGATGACCGGCCGCGAAACCTTGGCGCATCTTCGATTCCCTTACGTTTGTCTTCCAGGTCTTGTGGGAATGCTCGTTTTATCAATTCATCATCTCTCCAGACGATGGGCGCCGGCCGCACTGGGAGGCCTGTGTGTTCTGGGTATGGTTTTGCTGCATTTCTATTTTCCGTTGGAAAGGAAACCGCAGGGTCGCGCGGCGGGGCAGGCGATTCGCGCGGGGGTTTCAGCCAAGGACCTGCTGGTGTTCGATGGGATCGACATGCCGGATTTGTTTTCGGATTCGTCGTTGTATCTTCAATGCTTGCATTATGCCGGCGAATTTAACGGTCCGGTGCTTCTGCTTAATAAGAAACCGGACGAACTACTGCGATCCGCCATGCGCGCCTATCACCGAATCGTGGTGTGTTATGGTCGAAGTCTCCCGCCCGACGAACTTGATCTATCGGATTATCAACTGGTCTCGCCGCCATACCCGCGCTTTCCGGGGATCGGTTGCTTGTATACCTACGTGAAGAATCCGGCCGCAACATCTTCGGCACCATTGCAATCGGGCGAGTCCACGGCGGATCGTGTGACGCCTGACCCTCGTGCTTTGCATTCAATATCCACGGCACGATAATAATCTGCGATGGCAACCGAAAGACTCAATGTGCAGGTATTGGTTTTATTGATGGAGAAAATCGAATGAAATGCAAACAGTTGGCGCGACGGGTTTCTGTGGTGGTGGTGGTGGCCGTACTGGGTGCGTCGTTGTTGGGTTGCAAACCGAAGGTCTGGGTTGAATCGAGTGAGCATCTGGAACTATCGGCTGTCGGGATTCAAACTCTCGAAGCCCAAACGCACAACGGGTATATCCACATCGTAGCCGCATCGACGGCGACGGATAAAATTCGTATCGACATCACCAAAAAACTTGGCGGGGATTCGGATGAGGATGCCGCGGCGGCCATGGAGGCGATTCAAACCGATGTGACGCAATCCGGGGGAATCCAGAATCTCAAGTACAGTTGGCGGGAATCCAAACGTCCCGGCTGGGTCGAGGTCATCAGTTACGACGTGACGCTGCCGGAGGCGATGGCGCTGCGGCTGGAAACACACAACGGCGAAGTGACTGTTCAGGGTGTCAAGGGAAACACCAGCATCGAGACGTACAACGGAGATATCGACATTCGCAAGGGCGAGGGAACCCTCTCCGCCGTGACCCATAATGGTGAAATTGACGTGGACACCATGGGTGCGGAAGTTTCGCTGGAAACACACAACGGATCCATCACCGCCAAATTGTCGCGAGAAGGCGCCATTCGCGGCACGATCCTCACTCACAACGGTGAAGTTCGGGTTTTGCCGAGTGCTTCGGCTTGCTGCCGGATCGAGGCCCGAACCGACAACGGCCAGATCACCGTCCGACCTCCGGTGACGAATTACCACAAAACCCGTACGTCGATGGACGGTCAATTGGGCGAGGGCGGCGGATTGCTCACTGTTGAAACCCACAACGGTTCCATTGCGATTGAATGAGAGGTGGCTGCAAATTATCGCAGATGGGTGAGTTCTTCCAGCGCGGTGGATCGGTACGTGGCGGTCAGCGCGATGAGGATCAGAATCGCATAGGAGCACTGGATCATCGCGATATAACCGAGCAGGGAATAATCCTGAATAGGCGGGAATCCGCCCCATCGACTCAGAATCCAGATGCCTCCGATCGAGCAGGCGGTCGAGAGAAACGTCCAGAAGACGACATGTCGGTGCCATCGTCGTGATCGGTACGAACCCATCAGTCCCGCCAACGAAGCTCCCAGCATGAACGCGGCGGTCAGAACCATCACAACGGTCCAGATGACCATGACGCTCCCCTGCACCCATTGCTGACGCTGGAATTGAGTCTGAAAATCACCACTCCGGGTTTTGATTGTTTCGACTTGTTTTGCTCGCTGTTCCTCAAGCATCTTCAAAGCATCTTCTCGCGGAACCGTATTGGAGGGAACTTCGGCAGGTTGCCGGGAAACCTCGGTTTCGGGCGTCGTCGAATCCTGGGGTGATGGGGAGGTTGGAGCGTACATTTTGCTCATGAAAATCGAAACATTGACTTGGATGATGTTGCGTCCGACGTAATGGGCGGCCCAGGTGGCCCCCCAAATCCACGCGACCAGCGCCGCCAAAGTGCAGAAACCTGCCAATCGCGGCCAGGGAGAGACCATCACCTCGGCATCGGCACATTCGCGCTGAACCAACTTGCGCAGTTTCTGAAATCCATTGTCATTCATATTCGTATCCGTTGACTTCACGTTTGACGCCTCTCGCCTCAGGCGGATGCGGGCATCCAGTCACGAGGGCCGACGCTGAACGCATGTCCGCCCGTCGTGATGGGAAACCGTTCCAAATACTCCGCCACCCGCCGGGTCGTGACAGCGTCCACTTCGGCGAGACGTTCCGCCACGGTTCGCGGCCGGCCATAATACTCCAGATCATCCAGCAACAGACCCAGACGATAGTACGGGGTCTCGCTCTCGACGGCAATATGAGTCCGGCGGATGTTCTTGACGCGCTGGACTTCGTCCTCGGTAGCGCCTTCACGGATCAAACGCTGGGCCTCGTGGGTCATGGCTTCCATGACTTCGTCGCAAAACGCGGGTTCGCACTGAGCGGAAAGGACCATGAGGCCGCAATCCGAATAATCCACGCGCCAAACTCCCGCGCGGGGCGCCAAACCTTCCTGAACGATCTGCCAGTAGAACCGGGAATTCTCACCACCGAGGATAGCGGCGACGGCTTCGGCGGTTTCGCTCCACGGGTCCTGTCCTCCCGGCGCCGGATAAGCCTGAACGACGATCTGCTGATTGAATCGCTCATGCACTTGTTATGTCGCACCGGGTGCGAATGACGGCAGACGACGATCGGTGGGAGACCCCGCCGGGCGCCAGTGGCCGCAGGAGCGTTCGGCATCGGCGATGATCTGTTGCGGTGCGATTTTGCCCGCCGCAATCAGAATCAGATTGTCAGGAGCGTAGCGGCGTTTCAGGTACTCCCACATCCGGTCGCGAGTTAGGTTCCGAATCGTCTGATCATATCCCAGCACCGGATGAGCCAGCGGATGCCCGCCATAAATCTTCTCATGGATGAGGTCGTACGCCAGATTCTCGATCTGGTCGTTGGACATGGCGATTTCTTCGAGAACGACGTTGCGTTCCATGTCGAATTCGTCGGTGGGCAGGGTGCTTTCCATCATGTCCGCCAGCAACGCGATTTGCCGGTCGATGGAATTCGACGGAACCCAGCCGTAATAAAACGTGCGATCTTTGCCGGTGAAGGCGTTGTAACTGCTGCCCATTTCGTCAAAGTCGATCGTGATTTGTCGCCACGTCCGATGCGGAGTGCCCTTGAAACACATGTGTTCGAGAAAATGAGACACACCCGCCAGTTCCGGCGTCTCGTCGCGCGCCCCGGTGCGAGCGAGAAAGCCAGCCGCCGCACTGGTGACACCGGGCATGACCTCCATGACGATCCGAAGACCGTTGTCCAATCGATGTTCTGTAAACGGGTTGTCCATTATCACGTTATACACTTTCTGCGTCATGGGGATTCAAGGGAAAAATCAATCATGCTCCAACCTGAGTTCTTTCGGACCGAGCGTCAGCACGCTCAGTCGATTCCGCTGAAATCGTTGCAGATAAGTCCTCACGTTTTCTAATGTTACGGCTCGAATTCGCGCCAACAGTTCGTCGCGCGGGATGATTTTTCCGTAATGAAACAAATGGTCCGCCAATTCGCTGCATCGGGCGCGCGTGATGTCCCCGCGCGTTTCGGTCCGGGCGACGATTCCGGTGATGACCCGCTGCAACTCGTCCTGCGTGACATCCTCTCCGAGTCGATCGACTTCGCGCAGGAGCGTTTCAAACGTTTTCTCGCATCGTTCCGGCGTCGTAGAAGCGCCGAGAAACACCATTCCGATACCTCGCGGATGCTCGGTCCAGGCCGAGACCCAGTACACCAATCCTTGTTTCTCGCGTACTTCGGTGAACAAACGCGAACTCATTCCGCCGGCGAGCAGTCCAATGACCACCCGCTGGGTGTAGTGGAGCGGATCGTCGAGCGAGGCCCCCGGGAATCCGATGCCGATTTGTTCCTGTTCCAGGTCCTTGGCGTGGTGGGACGTGATCGGTTGAAACTCAAATGGAAATCGATCTCGGCCGGCCGGGACGGAGTTTCCGAATTCGGAATACAAGGCGTTGAGCCGATTTTCGAGTGAAACAGGATCGATGGGACCGGCGGCTGAAACCTGCATTCGACCGGCGCCATAATGACCCCGCCAGTGCGAATGGATATCCTCCTGCGTGATCGTCGAAATCGTTTCAGATTCACCCAGAACGTGGCGGCCCAAAACCGGCCCGTAAATCTGGCGGGCGAAAAGTTTGGCGGACAATTCCTGCGGATCGTCGCTCAAATGCGAGATTTCGGTGATCGAGTTTTCGATCGTGACTCGCAAGGCGTCCTGCGGGAACGTCGGTGTGGTCAGGAATTCGGCCTGCAACTCCATCGCCGAATCCAGAAATTCGGGCAGGCAGGTGATCAGAAACGACGTGGCTTCACGTCCCGCCCACGAGCTCCAGCGGATTCCTTTGGCGTCGAACGCGTCCGACAATTCGCGGCCGGTTCGACGTGTGGTTCCTTTGGTGATGGTTTGTTCCACGAGGCGGTTCAGCCCCAGTTTCTCCGGTGGTTCATGAACGTAACCCGTCAGGAATCGGAATTCCAGAGTCACCACCGGCCGATGCGGCAATGGAAGAACCGCCATTTCTATTCCGCATTTCAACTGACGATGGATCGCCGCCGGTTCGGTCAAACCCAATGCCGAGTTCTGAGTACTAATCGCTAATTCTTGCATCTCATCATCTCTTCCGGCGTATCTTGTCGGAAAATCGCCGTTTGCTTTCAATCTCAATCATTCCATTTATGGATTCGGTGATTGATCCGATGGTTCGGGTGGAAGTTCCTTTTGTTTTTCCGGCGATTCCTTCGTCGGGGTCGGCGATTGATCGCATTTGGCCAAGTCGGGATTGTAATGATGTTTTTCCAGCCAGTCGATTCCCTTGCGCACGTCGGACAGGTAATCCCCAAACCAGCCTTGCCCTCCGATATAGGTAGCCAGTTCCACAAAAGCCCCTTTGGCGAGCAGGATGCGCTGGGCGTTTTGAGCGAAAGCCAAAGGATTCATCGTATCTTGTGGGGAGTGGTAGAGGTAGTAGGGAAAACCATCGGTCATTCTCTTGTTGACACTGCTTAGGTTTTCGGGGGAGTACGGCGACATGGCGATCATCGCACCTGTAATTTGCCGGGTCGTATGAAGCGAAACTTCCAGACCGGCCGGTCCGCTGTTTGCCCAGCAAAGAAGAAATACAAAATTGGAGTCGATTTTGTAATGTTTCTTCACGTCGGTGATGACCGATTCAACGAACTCTTCTGTTGAAAATCGCATTCCACCCCACGGCTCCCGAATGGTTGGCCAGATGATTTGCTGTGCCTGCCGCTCGTTCCACACGACCGCCACCGGTTGAACCACCAGATAAGAATCCGGCAACGCATATTTGAATAGTCGCATGATGTACGGCAACTGACGTTCGCCGCCATCTGCCCCTGCTAAAATGACCAGCAAACGATAACCATCCTGCGGTTCTGATTTTTCGGTTTTCGGACCGATCAGGAAATACCGCTTTTGCAGATCATCGCCGACGTGCAAGTCCTGAAATGGGACATCCGCAATATCGGGATCGAGAGTGCGGGGCAGCGGTTCGGCGGCGTATTCGACATGAACGTCGTCGAACCAGATCGTTCCAGCTCCGATCATCTGAAGCGCGATTCGGATTTCTTTTGCCTTTTCGGGGATGGTGACGGCGCCGTTGTATTCTTTCCAGTCGTGTGTGACGGGGGTTCCATCAGATTGTTCCGGACCGATGATGGTGACCGTTTGATGACTCCAGTAATCCTTCGGTCCGATGAACTGCACGTCAACGGCGGCGCGGCGGACATCCAGCGCCTTGACCCAAACCGCCACTCGCAGCGTCGGGGCGGGTTCCACTCGCGTCAGGCTTTGCTGCCACTGGGCGATCGGGAAAAATTTTACGTTGGTTTTTTTCAAGCAGAGGCTGGCGTGACCGTCGTGGGCCACCTGTTTGTCCCAGAGGTACTCCACCCCGTCAACAGATGCACCGCGCTGCCAACCCGAAGGGTCAGACTCTCCTTCTTCAAAACCTATATTGTGCAAAAGGGGTAAAGGGGCGGTCGTGTCTTCGGTTTGTGGCGAATTCACCGGTTGGGCGGGGGGATTCTGTAAGCTTACGATTAACAGAATCAATCCAATAATCTGTGGCATCATCTGATCGAATTCCTTTCGATGGCTTTGTCTTTCCCCAGTGATATTTTAATCCTACGCGACGTGGTTTCCAAACTCAAGCAGAAGTCTTATTGTTCTTTGAATGGTTATACGCACCCGCACAATGAAGGAGCCGCAGGCTTAAGCCTGCGCGTTGCCTTCATTGCTTTTCGACGTTCATATATCCATTCAATCTACGATAGTCGGCATTCCTTCGCCCCGTTGGACCATTCTGTGGCGCCTTTGTGATTGTGAACACCCCCATACCGGCGTACAATGTCTCGCTGTTTGCATTTCAATTCGACCGTTTCGGGGAGAACTCGCCATGCTTATCCGCAAAAGTTTCTACCTTCTGTGTGTGCTGCTTCTGGGTTGTGGCCTCTCCTGTAAAAAAAGTGAATCGAACGCCAACTTCGCCACGCCCGGTATCTCGCTGGCGGACGTTCCGGAACAACCGCCGCCTTCCTCGCAAATTCAACCCGTGTCCTCTGCGAAGGTCAAGGTTGCTCCACCGGCTCCCATCATTATCGACGGCCAGTTCGAGGATTGGAACGCGGTTCCGGACTTCGACTGCAAAGTCAAGGAAGATTCTCATCCCTCGCACGATACACAGGAAATCAAAATCGCCCATGACGACCAGAATCTTTATGTGTTTTTCCGATTCAAACTTGGAATTGGCGAAAAAATCGAAAAAGAATTCGCCGCCACGGGCCGGGCCAGCAGCGGGGCGATCGGATATCTGAAACTGACTTCGGGTGCCGATCAATTCAACCTCTGGCTACCGACCGGTTTTACTCAGAAGGCGGACAAAACCGCCGGTACCGTCGCAAAACCGCAGGGGGTGGTGAGCGTTACCGTCGGGAAATTCAATCCTTCCACCAAACAATTCGAGAAAATTCTTGAAAAGGAATTCCCGGAACATCCCGATTTCATCGCCTTCGAGGGTCCGATGCTGGAGTTCAAACTCCCGCTGGACGTTCTCGGCCTTGATCCCAAGGTGCCCATGACGTGCGAGCATACAGAAATGTGATTATTCAAAACCGTTCAGTCCATTGCCGGTCGTCATCTGATTCCGGCTCCAATGAGCCACTCTCCTGAGAAGACTTCCTCCGCGGGCCCGGTCATGAACACATGATTGTTGTCTGCCCAATCGACAAGCAAATCTCCACCGGTCAGGTGAATGGTTGCTTTCCGATCGAGACGATTTGTCAAAACTCCTGCTACAAGCGTCGCACAGGCGCCCGTTCCACAAGCCTGCGTGACTCCGCTGCCTCGTTCCCAGCTGATCATTGTGCCTTCGGTGCGGTGGTGAATTTGGACGAAGTGGACATTGATCCGTTCCGGAAAGATGGGCTGTCGCTCGAAATAAAGCCCCAGTTTCTCCAAGGGGACCGAGGCAATGTGATCGACGAACACGATCGCATGAGGATTGCCCATCGAGACACACGTCATGGCATCATGCCACCCGCAATCTTTCATCCAGACTGCTGGAGGTCCCATCGGGATGTATTTCGATATCGGGTACTCGATGATCGGTCCGCTGTGGGCGTGCGGCAATCTAACGGGAATGAGGGAAGGATTCAATTCCGGCTCGCCCATATCGACGCGGACCTGTGTCACGCGATCATCGTTGATGGTCAGGTCCAGTGTTTTGATGCCGGAATCGGTTTCGATATGCATCGGGTTGGATCGACACAATTTGCGTTCATAAGCATATTTGGCAACGCAGCGAATTCCGTTACCGCACATCCGTCCCCGTGAGCCGTCGGCATTGAACACGATCATGCGAACATGGGCCGGAGACGACGTTGGAGGCGCCACGAGAATCAATCCGTCGCTGCCGACTCCTCGGTGGCGGTTGCTTACGGCACGAGCGAGTACCGACGGATCCTCGATGTGCTGGTCAAAGACGTTGACGAAAACGTAGTCGTTGTCAAGTCCGTGCATTTTGGTAAAACGCAATGCCGCCATATATGTGCCTCTGGGACAAAATCAAAAGGAAGAATCCGACTGGAACTCAAATCCTGTCATGAAACGGTCGCGCACTCTCTGTCTTTTCGTACGGTCGTTACTTGCGGTCGCGCTGATTTGATCGCGTGCTCCAACTCGTCGATGATCGCTTGCGTATCCTCGAGGCCGACCGACAGCCGCAGAAGTCCGTCGCTGATGCCGTTTTGCCTGCGCTGGTCGATCGGGACATCCACATGAGTCATTGTCGCGGAATGGGTTAAGAGCGTTTCCACCCCTCCGACCTGCTCGACCAGCCGAAACAAACGGACGTGCTTCAGCATCCTTTGGGCCGCCTGGAGACCACCGTCCAACTCGAACGATACCACGGCACCATGATGACTCCGATGTTGTCGCTCAGCCAGTTCACGCTGGGGAAACGTTTCCAGTGTCGGGTGGAGAACGCGGCACACTTCCGGTTGCTGTTGCAGCCAATGCGCCACACGTGCGGCTGTCTCGGATTGATGCCGAATGCGCAACGGCAGTGTCTTAAGCCCGTGCAACGTCAGCCACGCATTGAACGGTGTCTGAATTCCACCCGTTGATTTGCGAATGAAGCGCAACCGTTCCAGCAAACGCTCGTCTTTCGCCACAAGAGCGCCGCCCAGTGCGACCGAATGCCCTTCCACAAACTTCGTCGTCGAATACAGAGAAACATCCGCGCCCCAATCCAGCGGCTGCTGCAAAACCGCCGTCATGAAGGTGTTGTCCACAGCAAGCAAAGCGCCGACCCGATGTGCTATGTCCGCCACGGCCGCCAAATCCGTTAGCACCAGTGTGGGATTGGACGGTGTCTCAGCAAACACGAGCCGAGTGCGGTCGTGCACGGCGGCCCGAACGGCATCAGGCCGGGTTGCGTCCACCAAGGTCGTCTCGACACCCATTCGCGCCAAAACGTTCTGCAGCAGGCGCGTCGTTCCGCCATATACCGCCCGTCCGCACACAACGTGATCGCCCTGCGACAGCAGCGTCAAAAATAGCGCCGTCTCCGCCGCCAGTCCCGATGCGAAACACACGGCAGGAGGTTCAGACTCAAGTTCACCCAGTGTGCGTTCGAGAGCCGAAACCGTCGGGTTGGAAACACGCGAGTACGCATGAGGGGCGTCGCTGTCGATCTGGTCCCGGCAAAAGGCCGTGGATTGCACAATCGGTATTTCAAGCGGGCTGCCGTCGCCCACTCCGATTCCCGCATGTGAACATAATGTGTCCAAACTTGTCGAGTGGTTCATGTCCTCCATGACGTGACCTCCCTTGATGGAATTGAAGATCGAAATGAATCACCACATGCTTCGCCGGAACCGGATCTACCGACCTGACTTCTGGTGAATGTGATTGAGGATGCTGGGATTCGAACCCAGGACCAACGGCTTAAAAGGCCGCTGCTCTACCGGACTGAGCTACATCCCCGAAGGAGGAATACACTCCAAATCGCTTATCATAGAGGAATCGTCATTTTCGTACAATCTTCATGAATTTAGCGCATCGTTCAAGGCAGTTCCCGCCCCTTCAGGTAAATAGCCCCCGGCATGCCGGAGGCTATATGAAAAGCAATTGATCGGTCGTTCGCGTTCCATTCGTCCATCAGGAGCAAGACGGGGTTTGTGGATTACGGGGTTTTCGGTTTTTGATCGGACGGCGATCCCGTTTTATTTGCGTTGGGTGTTTCAGTAGTCGGAGCGACGGGTTCCTGGCGAACACTTTCGCCGGGCGTGCCCTGAGTCAGTTGTTTGATTCGATCGACGGCGAATCGGACGTTGGAGCGATCCTGCGTTTCGGTGGCGATCGAGGCGCGATAAAGTTCGAGCGCCTTTTCGCGGTTGTGCAGTCGGAAATCATAAACGACGGCGGCCTGGAATCTGGCGGGATGGGGAGTGGAAGGATCCCACGTCCACGCCAGTTCATACCATTTCACGGCAATGGTATCGTCGTTGAAGTATTCTTTGTGGAGTTCGCCGCAATAGAAGGCGGCGTCGTCGATTTTGTCGCTGGTCGGGAATTCGCGGATGACCGTCTTGAACATCTGCAGTGCTTCTTCCATTTTTTCGCGGTTGTATAAAGCGGGAATCCCGTGGCCGGCATCTTTGGCGGCGGCGAGAGCTTTGTTGTAGAGGTCGTCGGCGGCGGGGATGTGGTCCCTCGGTTCAAGATCGATTTTCGGCATGGAGGCATCGACGAGGTATTCATAGGCGTTGATTCGCCGGGCATCGGCGAGTTCGTTTTTGGCCCAGATGTATTTTTGGGCGAATCCGTGTGCTCGATAGTATTCCTGCAATTGTTCGAGGGTTTGGACATACATCGTTCGGTAGTAGGTCATCTGTTCGACCATGTCCACTTCGGATTTCGGCGCCATGGTCATGTCGGACTCGCGAGCCATTTCGATGACTTTGACCGGCGTCGTGGGCGCGCCCGCGACAGGTCGGCGTCCGACGATCGAATCGGTTTGACACCCCAGAGCTCCCACCAACACCAGAATCCACACATTACGGCATCTCATGTTTCAACTCCTGAAATCAAGCATTCCCAGTTGCAAAACCATCTGGAATTTCCATGCGGGTTACCACTGGGCTTCTTCAAAAGCTCCCAGTGGTGAAGCGGCTTTGAGTTTGGGACGACTTTTCATAATCGCCGTCGCTAAAGCCAAGTCACCCGCAACCGTTATCTTAATATTACTACCGTCAGATTCAACTACACTGACCGGATGGCCCGTTTCTGCGACCAGTTCGGCATCGTCGGTGACGGCTGTTGCGTCGCTGACTGTTTGATACGCCTGGCAGAGCAGCGTTTTTTTGAAGACCTGAGGCGTCTGGGCTTCAAAGAGGTCGGACCGTGAAACGGTCTCGTCGATGACGCGGGTGGGTGAAACTCGTTTGATCGTCCCCGTCAGTAGAGCCGCCAGAATCGCGGCGCCGGTTTTGGTCGCCTCGGAAAAAACACGGTCGATCATGTTCTGGGTCACGCAGATTCTCACGGCATCGTGAATCGCAACGTAATCAGCCTCCTCGCGTACCGCCGCCAGTGCGTTTTGAACCGTTTTCCATCGCTGGGAGGCGCCGGTAACGAGTTGGACGCCCATGAAACCGAGATTCGGGCCGTATTTGGTCTTGACAGTGTCGTGGTCTTCCGGAGAGACCGCCAAGATCGTC
>CAIVHJ010000371.1 GCA_903905665.1 uncultured Phycisphaerales bacterium | reverse complement strand
TGAACCAGGACCAGGCGTGGGCAATCACCCAATCGTAACGCGGCAACCCGCCTGGTGGCGTATTCTCCGCCGTTTGCCGTATCTCGCGGGCGACTTTGGCCGGCGTTCCCGCGCGCGGCCGATGGTTAAGATGATTCCAGATGGAGTAGCGGGCACTGATCACCGGGACCTCGATGCCGTTTCGGTCCTTGACCCAGAACGTCCTGCCGGCACCGGCTTCGTAGGCATCATACTGGAAGACCAGGATCGCCAGCAGGCCGTCGGTCTGGCGAGCGAAGACCTCATAGGACTTCAGCGCATCGGGGGAATCGACCTTCGAGACGTTAAAGCCGATGATGCGAGTATTGTTCTTTTTCATCAAGGCCCAAGTACGCTGCGCATGCTGGGCGAGTAGTTCCCATCGGTTCGGACGCTTGAGACCGAAGAGGTCTGGGTAATAGTAACCACCGCCCCACTCGATAAACCCGTCGTTCGGCGACTGCGTAGCCACTGCATAATCTATTGCCTCTGGACACAACTGCGCCAGATGAGCGAAGCAGCATGACCAGCCAAACGGGATTTTCCCGCGGTCAGGGTTGCCCCAATAACTCTTGCCCTCACTGCTCCGGAAGAAGTTCCCTTCGAACCGCTGCACGTTATCGCCGTCGGTATCGATGAAAGTTACAGCGCTACGTGTGTCGTTGAAATCTATCGTTCGGGGGTCAACACTTTTTGCCCTGGATTGTTCAGCTTTTTCGGTGCCGGCCATCAATACCGGCAAATTGCTGCACCAGTCGGTAGATGTTTGGATATGCCCCCAGAGGGTGGACATTTCTGTCGTCTTGAACTCGTCGCCGCCGTTGTGGCCAAGAATCGGCGAGAGCGGATCGAGCCATTTCATGACCGTGGGCACCGGTTCGGCGTAGCCATACACGACAAGAGTCCTCTGCGCAATGGCCATATCGCGGACGTTGGGTTTTCGAGGATCCTGAGTGCAAACCATCCGGCGGTTGAACCGGTCTCTGTAGTTCTCGAAACACCATGCCTGGGTTTTGTCCCGCACATCCATCAGCATCTTAAGGCCGTGCGCCCTGGCCTGTCCCTCAAGGCCTTCGTCCACAATGATGCCGTCGAGAAGTCCCGCCAAACTGGTGGCAACATTGACAGAGCAATCCATGCCCGGACGATACTGGTTGAGTTCTCCCATAGAATGGTCCGACCTGTAAAGAATGTAACCCTTGATTAGCCCATTCTTCGCGTAGCGGTCAACCAGATCCCACAGGCCAAAAACGCCCCGCATCTCTAATTGCGGATTACGCTTCAGTAGGCGGGCAAGCCAATCTTCCACATCGACGTTATCGGTTGCCACCCAAACCATCTCGTCGGCACGGCCTTCGCTCACGGCCTTGGCGGCAAGACCTGCGACTGATTGCGCCGTCATCTCATACGATGCACGGTTTGAAAAAAAACCATTTGGGTCTTCCATACGCACCAGCGCCTTCGGCATCGCCTGCACAGGCCACCAGCGGCTCTCATCCGCTGCGGCTGTCACAATCGCAACCGACATAGTTAATGCGACGATACAACTTATTCTGGTGCGGTTCGTTTTCATATTGCGCTCTATCAAATCAATACTTTTTTCGGTTTGCCCGATAAAGCATAAAAACTATCCAGCCAGTCATCGCGATTGTCATCGGCAGAATCGCTATAACCGGATTTATCTTTATACCGAGATTCCACATAATAGTAAGATACTGGACAAGCGACAAAAATACGGAAAGCAGAACTGCCAGACCCCCGAAAAATTTTCTAAACCCCTCGATATTCGCCCACAATGACGCGACCCGCGGCACGACGGCGAAAAAAGTTGCAATCGCCGCG
>CAIVHJ010000370.1 GCA_903905665.1 uncultured Phycisphaerales bacterium | reverse complement strand
GTAGGCGGTGGAGCCCGTCGGTGAGCTGAGAATCAGGCCATCGCCCGACATTTCGGTTAACCGCCTGCCGTCGATGCTCATTTCCATCTGGATCATACGATGAGGCGGGCCGGCGATGATGACCACGTCATTGATCGCCACGACGGGGGTTTCGCGGTGGCCGTGGAAACGTTCGATCTGCATTTGCAGAGTCATTCGTTGTGCGACGAGCGCGGGCGACATGAGCACCTGATCCAATTGCTGAATCAGACTTTCCACGGAAAATTCGGCGAGATAACCGAGTTTGCCGAGATTGACGCCGATGATCGGAATCGGGTGTGCGATAGTGGCGCGGGCCACCGCCAGAATCGTGCCGTCACCGCCCAGAACGATCAGGTAATCGGTTTTGAGTTGTTGGAGTCGGCCGGGGTGAAGGTCGAATATCGTGTCGGTGATGGAATAGCGTCCCGCCAGCGCGCGGCTGATCTTGTCACAGACCTGCGGCACAAGGGTTTTGTCAGGATTCCCGATGATGGCGACGGTGGGCGGATTCATGGTTTTACTCCCTTGTCGGGATGGTACGCAATCCGGAGTCCTGAGATTGTCGTGTGCCGGTCCGGCTGCGAATGGATCGCTGACTTTGGAGGTTCGAACTGAGAACCAGTAGCGAAGCCAGTTTCTGCGCAATTCCCGCAGCGTCAAGTCCGACTTCCGCCAGTTGGCCTTTTCGCGAACCCTGGGCAATCAAACGGTCGGGCGGCAATCCAATTCGAACGATCCGATGGCTGTGTAAGCCCTCCTCCTGAGCTGCTTCCAGTATGGCGGATCCAAACCCGTTGATCAGACTGTGGTCCTCAACAGTGACAACCGGACGGTCCTCGTTCAGAACGGTTCGAAGCATGTTGCGATCGATCGGTTTGGCGAAACGGGCGTTGACGACACCTACGTCGAAACCCTGCACGCCGAGCAGTTCCGCCGCCTCCATCGCAGCAGCGGCGGTGGAACCATAAGCAAGGATCGTTGCGTCGTGCCCATCCCGAAGGATTTTTGAAACACCCAACTCAAATGCGGGGGAATTTCCCCAATGAATTTTTGGAACATTGTCGCGCGGATAGCGAATGGCGCAGGGTTTGTCGTGCGCCAGGGCCCAGTCCAGCGCGGCACCGAGTTCGGATTCGTCAGCGGGCGCCATGAGCACCATTCCGGGAAGCGGGCGCAGATAAGCGATATCCATGAAGCCGTGATGAACGGCGCCGTCTCCCCCAACCAGTCCGGCCCGGTCGATGCAAAAAATCACGGGAAGGCCCTGAAGCGCCACTTCCTGCCAGATCTGATCGAGAGCACGCTGGAGGAACGTCGAGTAAACTGCGCAAATGGGTCGCAGCCCCGCCTTGGCCATTCCGGCAGCCATGGTGACCAGACAACTCTCGGCGATTCCCACGTCGATGACTTGCCGAGGATAGGCATCGCGCACTTTGGCGAGTCCGGTTCCATCGGGCATTCCGGCGGTCATGGCGACCAGGCGCGGATTTTTTGCAGCGCGTTCGAGCAGCGCATCGGCGAACGCCGTGGTCCATTCCTTGCCGTTGTTTTTTTTGATTTCGGCTTTTCCCGCCGTGACGACGAACGGCATCGGACTGTGAAACTTGCAAGGCTCCGCACACGCCCATTCGGCGCCCTTGCCCTTTTGCGTGTGCACGTGAAGCAAAACCGGATGTTCCACGTCCTTCAGAATCGTCAGCAATTCAATGAGATGGGCAATGTCATGCCCATCCGTCGGACCGACATAAATGAATCCCATCTGCTCAAAAATCTGATGGGGAGACAGCGTCGTCTTAAGCCCCTCTTTGATCGCCGTCAACGCCTGATACATCGGTTTGCCGACGAGTGGAACCCGCGACAGCATTTTCTTGACCTCGGATTTGATCCCCTCGTAAAACCCGCCGACGCGAAACTTCGCCAAATGCTCCGCCATTGCTCCTTGCGTCGGCGAAATCCCCCACTGATTGTCGTTGAGAATCACCAGCAATTGCCGCTTGAGCAAACCCGCCTGATTCAATCCTTCAAATGCCAAACCGTTGACGATACTGGCGTCACCGACCACCGCCGCCACGCGTGTATTCTGCTCCAGCAGGCCGTCTCCCCGGGCCAGGCCCACCGCCGTGGCGATGGCCGTTCCGGCATGACCTACCTGAAACTGGTCATAGGGGCTTTCGTGAGTACTCGGAAATCCGCTGATCCCGCCCGCCTGACGCAAGCGATCGAATTTGCGGTGCCGACCCGTCAGCAATTTATGAGGATAACATTGATGGCCGACGTCCCACAGCAACCGATCCTTCGAAAAATCGAACACGTAATGCAGCGCGATCGTCAACTCGGTGATTCCCAGATTGCTCGAAAGATGCCCTCCGTTCTTGCTGACGACGTCGATGATCCGGTCGCGGATTTCCTGCGCTAAAGCAGGCAGCGAATCGATCGCCAGTTTCCGTAGGTCTGACGGCTCTTGAATTTGATCCAACAGCGGATACGTCACAACGCACCTCGATCGTGTCTCATCGACTTCGTTGAAGCACGAAACGCGCCAATTCCCGCAGTTCGTCCGCCTCTGGTCCCCAATTGCTCAACTGCCTAATCGCATCCTCCACAGCCTGTTCGCCCAGTCGTCGGGTTTGCTCCATTCCGACAATCGCCGGATAACACGGTTTTCCCATCGGCTGGTCGGTACCGGAATCCTTGCCCAATCGTTCCGGAGGCGCCATGGCGTCGAGAAGATCATCCGCAATCTGAAACGCCAAACCCAAATGGTTGCCGAAATCGGCCAATCGTTCACAAACATCGGGACGCGCATCGGCCGCCAACGCTCCCAAACGACAACACGCCGAAAACAATCTCGCGGTCTTTCGTTCATGAATGGAGCGAACCGTTGCCGACGTGGCTGATCCAACCTCGGTCGTCAGGTCCATCGCCTGTCCCGCCATCACTCCGGTCCATCCAATCGCTTCGGCGAGTTCCCGAACCATTTGCAGGGCGATAGTAGGACGCGTTTGATCCTGTGCGAGCAATTCGAAGGCATAAGCCAGCAAGGCGTCACCCGCCAGAACCGCTATTCCTTCACCGAATACTTTGTGGTTGCAGGGCTGCCCTCGACGCATCCGGGCGTCATCCATGCACGGGAGGTCGTCGTGGATCAGCGTAAATACGTGCGCGCATTCGACGGCGACGCATGCCCGTTCGGCGCCGCTTCCGGTCCCGCCGACCAGTCGATGGCACCGATCCACCAAAAACGGCCGAATCCGCTTCCCCCGAGCGCAAAGCGAGTATTTCATCGCGTCCGCCAGCACCGAAGGCGCGTTTGCATCATGCTGAATCGCGCGATCCAGGTGCCGGTCGAATTCCTTCGACCAGTCCTGCAAAACCAAATCCATGTCGATTGTCTGGGAAATCACCACGACCATAACCCCGGCGAAAGAACCTTTTGAAACGAAAAGTCTATCATAAACATCCGTGCATTCACACTCAAGCCTATCGGTTCAACAGGGTGCAGAACAGCGCCCAAATGGGTGTATCAAACGTGATCTGGGAATCGTGTGAAATGAGCGTGCGGGGTGCCAGCGATTTATTCGTCTTTCGAGGGTTCCGTGAGTAAAGGTCCGGTTTCCAGAGAGCCTGTTGTGGTTTGCTGTATTTTCTGGATTTTCAGTTCCGCCCGGCTGAGGATTTCGCGGCAATGTTTGAGCAGCGTCATTCCCTCTTCGTATCGGCGGATCGATTCCTCCAGTCCGATTTTTCCTTCCTCAATGTCGTGGACGATGGTTTCCAGTCGCGTCAGAGCTTCTTCAAACGTGAATTCCTGTTCTTTCATGGTGTATGCTTCTTTTGCAAGGAGTTGTCGGATTCGACCACACGGCTTTCAAACGACCCGGAACCTGTTTCGGTTTTGACGAGATCACCGACGCCGATTTGTCCCGCCTGCGAAATCAGTTTACCGGTTTGCACCTCGCGTGTCACGGTGTAGCCTCGGGCCAGAGTCCGCTGGTAACTGATCGCCTGCAATCGCTGCCCGGTGCTTTCAAGCCGGTACGTATGATTTTTCCATGCGGCGTTGAGATTGGAGTCCAATTCGCGTTGCCGGGCGGACAAGTGTTGTCGATACAGGGTCATCCGGGTTTGGGGGGTCTGAACCACGAACCGGTTCGCCAGCGCATTGAGTCGGCGGTCGGTGGCCTGCACGGTTCGAAGCAGTACGAGATTCAACGCATGGATTCGTTCTTCCAGGCGGCGATTAAGATTCGACACATATCGGACGGGTTCGATCGTTCGCAACCACCCTTCGCAGCGGTTCAATCGTTTCTCCAGATGGTGTAGTTCATCGCCCAGGTGTTGCTCCATCTGAAGACCCAGCTGGTCGAGCGACTGGATGCGATGTAGGACCATTCGAAGGGGCCATCGGATTGGTTCGCGGCGCTCCATCGTCGAGAGATGTTGAAGATGGTGACTAACCCGAAGCTGAACCGATCGCCGGAGACGAAGTTGCGTCAGGGCCAAGTTTTCCAGAAGTTCCTGTTGAACGGGGACGGCGATTTCGGCGGCGGCGGTCGGCGTGGCGGCACGCACATCCGCTGCCCAGTCGGCGATCGTGACGTCGGCTTCGTGACCCACGGCGCTGATGATCGGAATCCGGCTGCGAAAAATCGCACGGGCGACGACTTCTTCGTTGAACGCCCAAAGGTCCTCCAGCGAGCCTCCTCCCCGTCCGACGATCATCACGTCGATCCCAAGTTGCTCCGCGAAACGATTCAGCACGTCAATCGCCTGTGCAATTTCACTTGCCGCCGATGCGCCCTGCACCGAAACCGGATACACGCTCACGAGCACACACGGATAGCGTCGCCGGATCGTCTGAATAATGTCGTGAACGGCGGCGCCGGTAGGACTGGTGACCACGGCGATATGGCGGGGATAACGCGGCAGCGGTTTCTTATGCTCAGGGGCGAACAAACCTTCCTTCTGCAATCGTTCGTACAACTGCCGAAACGCCAACTCCAGCGTGCCGATCCCCAGAGGTTCCAGCCGGCGCGCGTACAACTGGTATCGCCCTGTCTGTTCATAAACGTCCATCTCGCCAGTGACAATGATTTCCATTCCGTCGGCCGGACGGAATTTGAGTTTCCCCGCCGCCTGATGCCACATGACGCATGCCAGCTCGCTCCCTTTGTCTTTGAGCGTGAAATATAAATGACCGCTTTGATGAAATTTCAGATTGCTGATCTCGCCCATCACCCGGATTACTTCGGGAAAGGCAGATTGAATCGCCCCGCGCACCCTCGCCGTTACCTGCGAAACCGTGAGAACACCGGAAATCTGGTGCGCCGGGCCTGTAGTTTGAAATAAATTCGGATCACACGGAGGTTTCATTCGTCGTTTTCCCGAGGGAAACTTTCCGAAGTGGAAGGACATTCTCTTCGCAGTCGTTCGATGTGGATGGCGCGTCCCGTTTCAGGATCGATCTGAACTACGATTCCGCACAAGGCGATGTCTCCGTCCGCCACCTCAAAAGGATGAGGCGTCGCCGTTCGCATCGCCAGCAGCACTCGTTCTTTTTTTCGCCCCAGAATCGAATCATAAGGTCCGGTCATCCCCAGATCGGTAATGTACGCCGTTCCTTGCGGAAAGATTCGCTCATCGGCCGTTTGCACGTGCGTGTGGGATCCAAAAACGCAACTCACACGACCGTCCAAAAACCAGCCCATCGCCACCTTTTCGCTGGTGGCTTCGGCGTGGACATCCACGGCGACGATTTTCACATCCGGCGGAATGATCCGCAAAACTCCGTTTAGAGCCGTAAACGGCGAGTCTGCCCGAACGTTCATGTATTGCTGCCCCAAAACCGATACGACGGCGACCTTGGTGCCCGAAGCGGTTTGGTGGATCGCAAAATACTTTCCGGGGGCTTCTTCCGGCAGGTTGATTGGTTTGACGATGTTGTCCGCCGATTCGAGCACCGGAATGATTTCGCGCCGGCGATACACGTGATCCCCCATCGTCATCAGGTGCACGCCGATCCGACTGAGCTTTTCGTGAAGTGTGGGGGTGAGTCCGGAACCACCGGCGACGTTTTCCACGTTGGCGATTACGCAGTCGATGGCAAATTCGCTGATCAGTTTCGGAAGCAGTTGGGCGATCGCAAACTTCCCCGGCCGGCCCACCACGTCTCCGATGCACAACAGTGAAATGGCCACGCATCCCTCCCTTCGGTTCGGATCGACCGCGAACGTTTATCGTGCGTATTCGATCGCACGGACTTCGCGAAGCACGGTGATCTTGATCTCGCCCGGATACGTCATTTCATTCTCGATCTTCAGCGCGATGTCGCGCGCGATTTTCATCGCCGTCCCGTCGTCCACCTGGTTGGCATCGACGATCACGCGCACTTCCCGACCGGCCTGAATGGCATGAGCCTGCCGAACGCCCTTGAACTCATTGGCCAGGGCCTCGAGTTGTTCCAGTCGCTTGATGTAATGTTCCAGAGACTCCCGACGGCTGCCGGGTCTCGAAGCGCTGATGGCATCCGCCGCCGCAACCAGCGGCGTGTAAGGACTCGTCGCCGGTACGTCCCCATGATGACCTTCGATCGCGTTGATGACTTCCGATCGCTCGTTGAACCGTCGGCAGATTTCCGCCCCGATGTGAGGGTGTCCGCCCTCGACTTCGTGATCGACGGCTTTGCCGAGATCGTGCAACAACCCGCACCGTCTCGCGAGCGTCCCGTCCAAACCCAGCTCGTCTGCCATGACCTGGCACAAGTACGCCACCTCGAGGCTGTGCGCTAAAACGTTCTGCCCATAACTCGTGCGATAGTGCAAACGACCCAGCAGGTCGATCTCTTTCTTGTGAAGTTTCCCGACGTTGGCTTCAATCGCCGCCTTGTTGCCGTATTCCAGAATCTGTTTTTCCACCTGATGCTTGGTTTCCTCCACCACTTCCTCGATTCGGGAGGGATGGATTCGACCGTCCTGGATCAAAATCTCCAGCGCCAGTCGCGCCACTTCGCTGCGGACCGGATCGAATGACGAAACCACCACCACGCCCGGCGTGTCGTCCACAATCACGTCCACGCCGGTGGCTTTCTCAAAAGCGCGGATGTTGCGACCTTCGCGGCCGATCACGCGGCCTTTCATTTCGTCGCTGGGAATGTCCACTGTGCGAACCGTGCTGGCCGAAGTGTGACCCGCGGCATAACGCTGAATCGCCGTAATCACGATATCCCGCGATTTCTCCTCCGCCTTGTCGCGCGTCTCCGTCAGCATCTTCTCGATGAGTTGACCGCACTCCTGTTGCATGTCCTGCTCGAGTTTGCTCAGCAGGGTTTTGCGCGCGGTTTCCTGATCCATCTCGGCAATCTTCATCAGGGTCAGTTTCTGGTCTTCAAGCAGCTTGTTGGCTTCGGTCTCCTTTTTTTCGATGGTCTTGATGCGATCCTGCTGCTGCCGTTCCGTCTGCTCGATTTTCTTTTCTTTGGTGTGGAGCGTATCCAGTTTGGCTTCCAGATTGTCTTCACGCTTGACAAGCCGTTTTTCAGCCTCACGGAGTTCAGTACGCGTCTCTGCGGTTTCCGTCTTGAACTGCTCCTGAAGCTTGATGAGTTCTTCCTTGGCCTGCATTTGGGCGTCGTGGAGAACTTGACTGGATTGTCGTCGGGCCTCTTCCAGAAGGTTTTCGGCTTCTCGCTGCTGCGCCGCCGCCGTCGATTTCCGACGAAACGTGATGAACACGTACGTCGCCGCCACCCCGATTACCAACGCGACCGTTGCGAACAGAAATGCCTCAAGGCCGGATACCCCAAGCATCAACATGGATTCCATGGCGCACCTCATATTTCTAATTGGGTATCCTTGGTGTGCTCAATGTGATGCACCTGAGCATACTCGCAGAATACTCACGGACAATAAATCATTACAGGAGCAAAACAGAGGGGGATGGATGAAGCCCTGGTCGATGAATTGCGACAATCTGTTGGCGTGGGGCAGAAAAACCAGCCTAAATCCCAGAAAAAAACACGATGTCCGAAAAGATAGCGAGGGGCCTATTATCCCCCAGTTGATACACCTGGGGGATATAACCTCTTCCCGCAGATCAAATTAGCGCCTCGCATGTGTCTTGATACCTGTGACATCGTTTTCAGGATACCGTCTTAAGCCAATGTATAGCAGTCTACCCCACAAATTCATAGGGCGACGAAACCAATCCCAAGCTCCAGTAACCGCCATCCCAACGCCCGATGCACGCTGCATCTGCATCGGTCTGGCAAATCTATATACAAGCATCTGCGCTCTTTTGAGGAGATGCCGCTAAGTATAGTAGTATAAAGACCTAACCGCGTTTGTCAAGTCATTACCGGCCCGGGAAATTCATGCTATGATATGGAGTCAAAGTGGGTTATATGAGGTAAGAACCATGTTCCATAACACCTTGGGTCATTTGCACAAAATGAACATCTTTCGTGTGTTTTTGGGCGCGTTTTTGTGGATTTGGGCTTTTGTTTCGATCGCGGCGGCGCAAGTTTCTCCCGCCCAATCCCCCGGCGTGGAGATTCGACCCTTTGCCGACCACAAGGCCATCCAACCGGGTGTGGAATTCGATTTGGCGCTCCAGGTTCAGATTGAAAAAAACTGGCACACGTATTGGAAAAACAACGGCGACACGGGCATGGCGCCTTCGGTTCGATGGAAAGCACCCGAGGGGTTTCGGTTTTCCGACCTGATCCACCCGGTTCCCAAACGCCATCGGGATCCCGGCGATATCTCCTCCTACATTCATGAAGGGTCGCCTATTTTTCTGGTTCATGTTGTTCCTCCCGCCGATCTGAAACCCGGCACAACGGTTACTCTCACGGGTGATGTTCGCCTGCTCGTCTGCGAAAAACAATGCGTGATTGTGAACCGAACAATTCAAATCGAGCTTCCTGTAGCCGATATTGGTCAGTCGGTGGATCGGGCCAACGAGGAAATCCTTGAAGAGGCGCGCGCGGCGCTGCCGGAATCCGCCAGGGATGCCAAGTATCTCAAACTGCTTCCTGTCGTTAGCATGGACAAGGTCGTTCCGGATCAGGCATTCCAATTCGCACTCGTGTTGGATATTCAGAAGGGTTATCACATTCAATCCAATGCGCCGCTGCAGGACTATCTCATTCCCACGGATGTTTTTTTGGATCAGACTGGTGGAATCACTTTCGATAAAGCGCAGTACCCGCCCCCTGCGGTGCGGTCGTTAACCGGCGGAGAGAAGTCGGCGGAATTTAGCGGCCGTGTCGTTGTTCGTTACGACGTTCAACCGGATCACACGCTGCCGCCGGGGTCTCTGAAGATTGCAGGAATTTTACGCTATCAGTCCTGTGCTGATTCAGGACAGTGCTTCCCGCCCCAAAACATCGAATGGAGCTCGGACGTACCAACTGGTTCACCCGGTGACCGTGCCCAGCCGGTTCATCCGGAATATTTTTCGGCAGCGGCAACACCCCCAGAAACAAGTAGTACAGGACCACAGGAGGCTGGCGGCGCGGCGCGTGGACCGGTACCAGCTGCCGTGGTCGAGGCAAAAGGACTGGAGCGTTTTCTGCGCGGATTAGGTTGGCCGGGGTTGCTGCTGGGGTGCTTTCTATATGGTTTGTGCATCAACGCCACCCCTTGCGTGCTGCCGCTGTTGTCGATCAAGGTGCTGGATTTCGTGCAACAGGCGCACGAGTCGCGGCAACGAACGGCGCTACTGGGTCTGGTGTTCGGGGCGGGCGTGATGATTTTCTTTGTGGTGCTGGGGTTGCTTGCGGCGGCGGGAAAAAATGTTTTGCAGTTTCCCCAGGCGGTGATCGCACTGGGGACCATCGTGATGGTTCTGGCTTTGAGCCTGCTCGGTGTTTATACGCTTCAACCTCCTGCCGCAGTCGCCCAACTGGAAACCGGGTTTCGGCGCGAGGGAATCTGGGCTTCGTTTGGAAAGGGCGCCTTGGCGCCGGTGCTGGGTTTCGCCTGTACCGGCCCGTTGCTGGCGGGTGCTTTCGGTTGGGCAACGCAGCAGCAGCCGCATGTGGCGGTCGTGGCGTTTTTGATCACGGGTCTGGGCATGGCCAGTCCGTACATGGTGGTGGGCGCCAATCCCCGGTGGTTGAGTTTCATTCCCAAACCGGGAATGTGGATGGTGACGTTTGAGCGATTGATGGGTTTTTTGTTGCTGGCGATGGTGGTGTGGTTGCTCAATCCGCTGGTGGTTCAAATCGGAGCCGAAGGATTGCAATGGACGTTGATCTTTCTCGTGATGGTGGGCTTGGCCTGCTGGGTTTGGGGGCGGATTCATCTGGCGATGAGCACCGCTACCATGTGGAAATATCGTCTTACGTCGCTGGGCATTGTGGTGTTGGCGGGGGGGCTTATTTTTGGATGGATTTATCCGCTGAGTCGCGCCGCTGGAGAAACGGAAAACGCAACACATTCGGGTACGCCGTGGGTCGATGTCGTTCCGTGGGAGAAGTGGTCGCCGAAGGCGGTTGAGGATGCGGTGAAATCCGGTCATACCGTGTTTGTCGATTTCACGGCTGCCTATTGCGCCGAATGCAGAATAAACAAGCGTATGGTACTGTACCGGCCGGAAGTTCTGGACAAGATGCGAGCCGACGGAATTGTGCCGTTTCAGGGTGATTTTACGACATACGATCCGCAAATTGCAGAAATGCTTCGGCGGTTCGGTCGTGCGGGTCTTCCGCTGGATTTGATTTATCCGGCGGGCCAACCCGACCAGCCGCTCGTGCTGGATATCAACTTGACGATTCCGTATGTGCTTGGAATGCTCGAACAAGCCGGGCCGTCGTCGGAAAGATGAGTGTTGAAATCATGGCGGTGGCGGAACAACAAGTCATGGATCAATTGCGGACGGTCAACGATCCGGAGTTGCAGCAGGACCTTGTCGCATTGAACATGATCAAAAAAGTAGTGATCTCAGGTGATCGCGTGAAAATCCACGTCGAATTGACCACTCCGGCATGCCCTCTGAAAGAAACGATCCATCGTGACGTGGTCGAGGCGGTTCGTCGTGTTCCCGGTGTTCAACAGGTGGACCTTGAGTGGAGTTCGCGGGTTCAACCGCATCGGTCTGTTCCAAGTCCGTTACCCGGGATCAAGCACATCGTGGCCGTCGGAGCCGGAAAGGGGGGCGTCGGCAAAAGTACGGTGGCGGTTCTGTTGGCGGTCGGTTTACAGCGGGAAGGCGCCACGGTGGGTCTTCTGGATGCCGATGTTTACGGCCCGTCGATTCCGAAAATGATGGGGATTGAAACCGCTCGTCCTGAACTACGCGACGTTCGCATCATTCCCGTCGTCCAACACGGAATTCGGGTGATGAGCATGGGATTTCTGCTCGAACGGGATCGAGCAGTGATTTGGCGAGGACCGATGGTGCATGGCGCCGTCAAACAACTGCTGGATCAGGTCGAGTGGGGCGAACTGGATTACCTGATCGTTGATCTTCCACCCGGAACCGGCGATGTCCCGCTGACGCTGGCTCAGTCGATACCGATGACGGGTGCCGTGGTCGTCTGCACACCGCAGGATGTGGCTTTGATGGATGCCCGGCGAGCGATTCAGATGTATCAGATGCTCGACGTGCCCTGTCTGGGAATTATTGAAAACATGAGTTTCTATGTTTGTCCCCATTGTGGACACCGCGATGAGATTTTCGATCATGGAGGCGCCCGTCGCGCCGCAGAAGAACTGGGCGTTCCGTTTCTGGGTGCGCTACCGCTGAACAGCGGCATTCGTGTTTCGGGGGATCGTGGAGATCCCGTGGCGATTTTTACCGCCGGTGACTCTTCGGTCCAGCAGGCGGCGGGACAAATTGTTCGGGCGCTGGCGGGGCGGATCAGTATCAGATCGTCGCTCCGAACCGCTCCGGTTTCATCGGCGGCGGGCAGAACATGACCACACGTCGCATCGCAGTTCATGAGATGATTTTCGACAAGAAAAAGCGTGCGCGGTCGATTCTGAGAATTTTGCGGCGGCTGTATCCGAATGCCGATTGCGCGCTGGAGCATCGTTCGGCGTTTGAGTTGTTGATTTCGACGATTTTGGCGGCTCAGTCCACCGACGTAAACGTCAATCGCGTGACCCGAGCGCTCTATCAGAAGTATCGCGGACCCGCCGATTTCCTGAAAGTCCAGCCCGAAGAACTCGAAAACGACATCCATTCGACCGGGTTTTATCACAACAAGGCGAGGAGCATCATCGGCACATGTCGATTGCTGGTGGATGAATACGACGGAAAAGTTCCCGATACGATGAACGACCTGGTTCGGCTTCCCGGTGTCGCGCGCAAAACCGCCAATGTGGTGCTCGGCACGTGGTTCAAAAAAAACGAAGGCGTCGTCGTCGATACGCACGTCGGGCGATTGGCGGAGCGAATGGCGCTGACGTGGAACGCCCGCGACAGCAAGGACGCCGTCGTCATCGAGAAGGATTTGATGGAATTGTTTTCCCGCAAAGACTGGACCTGTGTGGCGCACGCTCTGGTCTGGCACGGTCGAAAAATCTGCATGGCCAAAAAACCCGCTTGTGCCTTGTGTGATCTGTCCGACTTGTGCCCATCCGCTTTTTCGTTTGAAAATTTGCCCCCGGTCAAGGGTCCGACGCGAAAACGCTCTTTACGTCAACGTTCAGAACGACGATAATCTTCCGTTATCACGATGCGATATGACGCGCTTTTCATTGATTTCTATGGAACGATCGCCGATGGGGATCGTGCGGCGGTCGAACGCACCTGCGCCCGGATCGTTCGCGATTATCCGTTGAAACTCTCGGCTGAGGAACTGGCCGTTTTGTGGGGGCGAAAGTTTTTTTCCCTGATTGACGAGTGCAATCGGAGCGGATTCAAAAGCTTGTACGATTGCGAAGTCATCAGCCTGACTCAGACGCTCAACGAACTCGGTATTCGCGATGTCAACCCGTATCCCTATGCCGACATGCTCAAGAACTATTGGAGTCACCCTGATCTCCACCCGGAATGCATCGAAGTCCTTGGGAACATTCGAGTTCCGATTTGTTGCGTGTCGAATGCCGACGAGGACGATTTGCAACAAGCCATTGGAGCCTATGGACTTTCGTTTTCCGCTGTCGTGAGCTCGCAAGGCGTCAGCGTCTATAAACCGGATCGCCGTATTTTTCAGGCAGCCCTTGATGCCCTGGGAATCGCCCCAGAACGCGTTCTGCATGTTGGTGATTCATTGTACAGCGATATATTTGGCGCGCAATCTCTTGGGATCAAAGCGGTTTGGATTGAACGTGCTTCCCGGATCAGCGATGTCGGAAGTGCCCAGCCGGATTTTCGCATCACGAATCTGAGGGAACTCTATAATATTTTTGATTGAGGGGTTGCATTTTGGCCGAAACAGTATATATTTAACATGTGCTAACTATTTTGGCGTGGTAATTTTTGTAGATCGGGAATAATTAGGTGGTTGTACCGAATACCCGATCAACCTAATGGGGAGGAGTAAAACCATGAAAACAGTCAAAGATTTTCGAAGCGTTCTGGTGTGGGTGGCGGGCGTCAGCCTGATGTGCGCGTCCACGGCGTGGGCGCAGCGTCCTTCGCAAAGTAACCGAAGGATCGTCTCACCTTCGCGAGTGCAGAGAGTGGGGCACGCGGCTGTTCCAAGATCATCGGTACGTCCGCAGAATTCTACGGGAAGGTCTTCGAGTGTGCGCGAGGATGTATCCCGACAGGTTGGAGTGGAATCGGCGCCGCTGGTGGGCAGGAGCGATGCTCTGGAAGCCCAGCATCGTGATCCACCCGATTCTCAAAGTGCACGGGAGCCTCGCATTGGATCGAAAACCGTTCGTCGGCCCTTGCCGATGGACCGAACGGAGTCGCGGCGACCGGCACCGCGCACGCGAGTTTTTCGCCCTGCTCCAAGAGTGAATCCGTCGCAGACTCCACCGGAAGAACGTCGCGATCCAAATGTCCAGCCGGATTCCGAGCGCCGTGCTCCTGACCCAAGGCGGACTATCCCTGAAGACCGGCGCACGGAGCGAAAGGCAGATGCGCCTCGTGCTGAGGAATCCCCGAAAATTGTAAGGCCGGCGGAGCGACCTGCTGAATCCAAGTCACAGGTTCGACGCGAGCAGGGAGATGATTCTTTGCAAACCGGTTCGGGCGAACGAACGACCACGAAGCGACTCACACCGGAGCGGGACTCGGCCGTGGAATCCAATGTCCGAACTGCGGATATGTTGCGAAAGGACAATCGCCTGGATGAATACAAGAGCCGCCGGTCCAGCGAGGGGTGGCACGGCTCGAAGTACATCGGTCGCGATCATCATGATGGCCACGACTGGGATTTTAGCGGCAGGGCGATGATCGACTACAACGATGACGACGATGTGTATTATGTGCCGAGGGTTCCGATTGTTTACAGTCCGCCTCTGGTTTATACGTCGGCATTTGTGGCTCCGTCTCCTTTTTGCACGGGCGCCACGGTGACGCGCTTTAACGGATTCGGATTTGGATATGGCGATTCGCACTGGGGATTCAACTTGTCGCTCGGATATGATCCGGTGGATTATGTGGTCTATAATTATCCGGCTTATGTCTGGCGACCGGTGTGGTATCAGCCGGTGTACTGTTATCCGGCGTATCCGGCGTGGACCTATTATTCGTATCCCGTGGTTTATGCTCCGCCCCCGGTGGTGGTTGAACAGGAAGTCGTGGTAGAGGAACCGGTAGTCTATGATTCTGATGGTGGCGTATCCGTGTATTACTCCGAACAAGGCGGTGATTTCAGCCAGTTTGGTCTGAGCGTCAACTGGTAAATTACAGAGGTGGATCGGCGTGGCCTTGGGGGAGTGATCGCTTGGCGTGCCGTTTCATGGAAAGGTGAGTCGGGTTCCGGCTCACCTTTTTGTATGCGCATCGCGGGAAGTTCGAAATCAGGTTTTCATTCGATCCAGAGAAATCACCACCACGGGCGTGAGCACAATCATTGGCAACCACGCCACCAGTGTGGGATACTCCGACGAGGAGAGATTTTGGCTGGCAAAAGCCAGCATGAAACAGGCCCCGCACAGCAGAAGGCATTTTCCACCTCGTTGAACGACGCCGCCCGGTCGGCGATCAAGAAAAAACGGCAAGCCGATCATCAGAATCAGCATGTTCACGAACGGGGTGGCAAATCGGTTGTTCAACGCCCGATCGATCCATTCGGAAGGACACATTCCGGCGTCTCGAATCTGCATGAGCCTTCGACTGTCGAGGAACTGAATCCACTCCGAGGACTGTTGCAGGGCGATGTCATGAGGGCTGAGCGAACTCTCCAGTAACAAAGCGGGTCGGGTTTCAACCTGTGTGCCCCCCTGATCGTCCGCCTGGGGTTCCATCAGGGCCCCGCGCTTGAGTTGCCAGCGATTAATCGAATCGGTGGTTCCGCTCCACTCAGCCTGATCGGCGAGAAGAAAACGACTGGACTGGTTTTCTCTGCCAGGCTGGATCACGACCAAACGGCGGAGCTGAGAACGGGCGGGATCGAACTGTGAAGCCGACAACAACATTCCATTGCGGTCGCGCAGGAACCACACTCCGTAGGGTTGGTTCAAGACGGTGGCTTCGTGGTTTTGCGCCAGTTGTGGCGCCATCGACGGCAAGATGCATTCCTGATTCAGCCACCACAGGGCGTTGAGCGCCAGACCAACTCCGATGACCGTTCCCGCGATTCGATACAAACTGACGCCGGAAGCCACGATGGCGACCAGTTCATTGTTGCGTTGCATCCGGGCGAGCGTAAAGAGCATCGCAAAAAGCGTGATGACGCCGGAGGTTTGCGAAAAGTACAGGAAAAGATGACTACCATAATATATTCCGATTCCGTGCATCACTTGCGCGAGAGGGACGCGGGGATTCTGAACGAATTCATCGAAGTTGAAGAACAAATCCAAAACCACATAGACCGAAAGCAACACCATCAGAGAGATGATGTAGTTAACGGCGAAGGTTTTGATGACGTATCGGTCTAAAACGCGCATGATTTCCACCGGACCCATCGAGTATTGGATCGCTCAATCTTAACAGGATACCGCGAAACTGCAAAATCAGGCGATTGCGTACAAGACCTGTCTTGCGGTGCAGCGGGTTGGTTCCTAGAATCGTTCACGGAAGTGTAGCACAGGCTTCTAGCCCGTGAAGGTGTGGTACAGGCCTCTGGCCTGTGATTCACCGGCTGGAAGCCGGTGCCACAAAGAATAGTATTGTAGAGCCTTCTGAATAACCTTGACAGGCATGGTAGATTGTGGGGAGTGTTGGATCAAGGATCAAGATGGGATCAGGAGGCGAGCGATGGAACGACGACTGGC
>CAIVHJ010000369.1 GCA_903905665.1 uncultured Phycisphaerales bacterium | reverse complement strand
CCGTTCTGCTGCAACTGCCCAGTGAGAAAAGTGGAACGGCCGAGATCCCGTTGAAGGTAGGTCTCGTTTCAGCGCAAAAAGGAGGCGAGCAGAAGATCTCGACGATTAAGACCTATGGTGTTTTAGGATGCTGGCAATACTACGCTAAGATGCCACGGAGAAGCGAGGTCGACTACTTCGACCGGTCAATCGGCGACTATTTCAGGGACACTAAAACATTTGCTTATTGTTATGGCGAGCCCTTTGACAGGAATGACATAAACTTGGTCCTCCGAATCAATATCAAAGATCTGAAAGTCGACAATACGTCTCTCGGCTCAACAATTCAGACGCTAAATACGCTCCCTTATATTCAGTACTGTTCATACATCTATATGTATGCTGGTGGACCAATAGAAACATTTGTGATGATATACAATCTTGAACTCATTTTGGAGACACCGGCGGGACAGGAAATTGCGCGATACCAGACCAGCGGCTCTGGCAAGGAGGGGGTGAATTTTTATGAGCAACCGTTCGGTAACTACCTGTGGTACAATTCAATATTTCAGAAGCAATTCTTTAAGGCAATGGATTACTTTGTGGATCAGATGAAGAATGATCGTGCCAAGATCATGCAAGCTGTGGGAAAGTAGTTTGCATCCCATGACCGAACTCGCACGGTTGACACACAGCGTGCCAACTGTGCGGTTGATATGGAGTCTTGGCGGTTTGGTGTGGTGCCTGACAACCGGTGCTCAAGCACATGATTGGTCGAATGATCGAGTGTTCAGCGAAGCTATAGGTCCAACTCTGGAAAGTCTTCCAAAGCCGGCCCAACAGGCACTGAAACTTTATTCCCAAGTACTCCTCCGATACTCGAGGATGCCGAACTGGTGGTCCATTTGCTTAATACCGGTCGGCTACTTGCCGCTTTCGTTCCGGGTTTCGGTTGAGTGCCAGATGACGATTTTAGTTTCTTCGCCGACTGGTATTCGAAGGTTTTCGGCCGCAGTGAAGACAAAACGTATAGTGTGGGGGCAGGCACCGAATCCCGCGCGTCCCACCCAAGACCAGAATTATGAAAGCATGGAAGCGGAAGCTAGGAAAACGGCGGCGAGACTTGTGGCGGATCAAGTCGCGGCATGGTTGAAGCATGAGGGCCTCTGAAATAATCCTAACGGTTATCGTCATTTTGGCTGCCCCGCGGAGCTCGTTGGCGCATCCGGCGCGGCCAAGCGGAGCACCTGCGAACGATCCTTCTTCTGAGGCGACATCGCAGGGACATACGGCTTTGTGGCGGCGATCCTACCAGAACACTGTCGGCCAAATTGGCGAGGGTCGTTGTCCCATGTCACCCTCATGCTCAGCTTATGCGGAACAGGCCATACGTCAGCACGGGTGGTTCATGGGTTGGATCATGACGTTCGACCGTCTCGGCCATGAGGGGGCCGAAGCGGAGCGCACGGCGAATGGTGTGCTTTACCGGGGGGGCAAACTTAAAGTGATTGACGAAGTAGAGCATAACGATTTCTGGTGGGCTGCGACCAAGGAGACCACCTCAAGTCAACTTGTGCAAACCGGACAAGCCGAGGTCGTAGCGGTCGCTACGAATCTGCCCTCGCAGGCCAGCGCTTTTTCAGATGAGGCTTTGCGTGAAGCAGGGAAACTGCTACTGAAAACTGGGGCACCGGATCAAGCCGCCATTCTGTTTGTTGCCCTTTGGTCTCGCAGCAAGAATCCCGCCGATGCACTTTTCGGAGCTTTGTCTTTTCTTGAGGCGGGCAAGGCCGCCGCCTGTACCGCACTGATGGATACAATGGCGAACGCGGAGAGTATCAACAGGGAAGACAAAGTGATTGCCTTCT
>CAIVHJ010000368.1 GCA_903905665.1 uncultured Phycisphaerales bacterium | reverse complement strand
TCTCCCGCGGCGATGTCTCGAATTGCGTATAGATCCGCGATAGATCCTTCGATCTTGAACCCGGCATTCGGCTCGCACGAATGGTTGATGAAGTCATCGAGACCGCCTGAAGCCCCTATGTACTGGTCCGGACCAATCTGTAGGGCCAGAGTCTTGGCGGTGGTTTCCGCGTGACGCAGGAGGGGTCCCGTGAAGCGTATGATCTTTGTTGCCGCTGCGATCGCTTCTTCCGTGAAAACACCGCGGCCGTGCGTGCCCTGTCTGACGGCAAGCTTCATGAAGTCAATCCCCCTTCGTGTCCGTGATAGACGCATGAAGTCCAGCCTTAAAATACTTGCTCCGGAGCTTCTCAGGTACTAGAATTCAAACTGCATATATTTCCAAAAAGTGTTGCTATTATCTTTATTATATGAGATAGTGTAAGTGACTCCATTATGTTTAAAAGCAGGGCAATGCGCGGCCAGAAGTTTCTTTCGAAGTTAAATAGTTCAATGATCAGCCGCTTCTCGCTTGCGGCTGCACTCGTTTCCCTCACCGTGCTTCTGTTTGCGTGCCCGAATCCGGGCTCTACGCAGAACCCCGCAGGCCAGCCTGCTCCAATCCCGGTTTCCACGGACCTTTCCGTGACTGCGACAATTCCCGCCAACGGGGCGACAGGTTTTGATCCTGGACAGACGATGGTGGTCACATTCAATAAGGACATAGACCCAGCGTGCCTCAGTCAGTCGCCGGTCGTCATTTCTCAAGACACCGCTCCTGCGGTCACGCTGTCCCTCTCAATCGACAACCGCTCCCCGAAAACGTTATTGATCGAGCCGCATCCGTACCTGGAATACGATCATCCTTACACGGTGACCTTCATACCGACGCTGAAGGATACCTCTGGCCAGGCGCTTCCCAAGCAGGTTGATTTTTCATTCACCACGGGCAACGGCCCTGCCGGAGACATTCAAATAAATGGGGGCGCGCCGTATGTGAAAAAGGGGGATTTGGTGACCCTCAGCCTCCCGCACAACGATTCGGCGGTCTGGATGTGCATCGCAAATAGTGAGGCGGAGCTGTCGTCACACCCCGCATACGACGCGGCTTCTGCTTCAACTATCCCGTGGACTTTTACCGAGGATGGCACGAACATCCTGTATGTGCAGTTCTACGATTCATCGAAAAAGGCCGCAAAATCCGCCGTGAGGACCGCGTCGATAGTACGCGATATCGTGGCGCCGACAATTCAGTCGGCTACCGTTCCTGCGTATTACAACATGTACAACGATCCTTCGAATCCTGCTTTTGTGGCGCCATTTGTGGCGTCGTGCAGTGGGACCGACGACAAGAGTGGGATCGCAACGTACACGTGGAATTGTGCCGGTGTGACATATGACGGGCAATCTCCGGCCTTCACGATCAACAAGCCGGATGGGCAGTACGAAATATCGCTCGTAGTAAGGGATAGAGCCGGCAATGAATCCACGTGGCCACCGCCATCGGCGCCGCCGTTCAAGATATGGAAGGACACCCAACCGCCCGGTATGCCGACGCGGCCGCCAGTCGATCCTACAACTCAATCCCCATATTTGTTCCTCAAGGGGTTACAGTGGTACTGGCTCGCGAGCACTGCCTTCTCAAACCCTTACGACACTACCGACACATTCCGCGTGACGCTGAATGGTGCCATCATTATCCCGACCACCCCTGCCACCTCCTATGGCCCAATCGACGTGGACAGCGATGGCACGTACAAACTCTCGGTTGAACAGATAGATGCGGCGGGCAACGTCTCACAGGCGCGGGTGATGCCGATCAAGGTAGTGCCGCTGCTGCCGGATGACGGGAGCACGGTTGGAACATCTGGGGGCCTCGAATGGCGTGACTTCACCAATGGGGGATCGAAAAATAGCCAATCGCAATACCGAGTTCGCCTCTGGCTCGATGGCGGTGCTCCGACCACAGTCTTCTAC
>CAIVHJ010000367.1 GCA_903905665.1 uncultured Phycisphaerales bacterium | reverse complement strand
GACGATGACCTGCTCCACCTTGTCGAACAAATGGACACGATAGAGACCATAGGTGTCCTTGCCCCCTGCCCCTGCCTCACGCCGAAAACACGTACTCAGGGCAAAGTAGCGTTTGGGCAGTTCGGATTCGCTGAGAATTTCATCCGAATGAAGCGACGTGACGGGAACTTCGGCGGTTCCGACCAAACTCAGCGCGTCCCGTTCACACAAATACGCCTGCTCCCGACCCGTCGGAAAATAACCAGTCCCATACATGGCTTCTTCTTTGACCAGCACCGGAACCTGCAACGGCACATAACCGCGCTCCAGCAGCATGTCATACGCCAATCGCAGAACCGCCTGATACAGCCGCGCCCCGTCCCCCTTGATCACGTAATTTCGCGCCCCCGCCAATTTAACCCCGCGCGAGAGGTCGATGATGTCCAGTTCCCGACCGATCTCCACGTGATCCTTCGGCGAATCCAATTTCAACTTCGGCGGGGTCTCACCCCATCGCCGAATCTCGACCCCACCCTCGCCCTCACCCATCGGAACGTCGGGATCGGGCGGCTGGGGAATCGTGAGCATCAGCGAATTGAATTGTTCGAGAACAGCGGACTCTTCGTCGGTGAGTTTTTTGATCTGTTGCTTGATGTCCGTTAATTCGTCCTGAAGACTCCGCGCCTGCGACTCCGCCTGCTCGCGCGACAGACCCTGCTTCTCGCACCACTTGGGATTCCGATACAGGCCGACTTGTGCGCCCTTGTCGTTCGTCTGCTGACGCAACTGATCCATCTGAAGTTGCAGTTCCCGTCGGCGAGCGTCCACGCCAAGAAGCCGATCCACGTCGCACGAAATATGCTTGTCGGCGGCGCCTTTTTTGACCCGATCCGCGTTGTCTCGAATGTATTTGATGTCTAACATGCGTGGTAGAATAGAGTTCCGAAGTGGGCTTCGTCAATCTAAACCCCTGCGAAATCTCAACCGCGCAACCTAACCAAAACTGCGATATCTCCTTGAAACAAAAGAAGATATGCCTGAACCATACATCACCATTCGGGTGAATCTTCTCTACTGAAACTCTCGTGTTCCGCAATCGAAGAAGATGAAGTCGAAAACGGCATCGACATTGGCGATCGAATCAATATCGGTTAATCTAAGGGTCTTTCAAGCCCCCATCGAACGCCCGTTAAAGGCGGACGCGAAATCGGAGGGGCGGCCATCTGAGGCGTCGGGAAAGCGCGACGACTCCTTCAGAACAAACTTTACCAACACTGCGCCATCGAAAAATTAGCCAACAACCACTCATGATCCTTCCATTGTCTTTAGCTTCGGTGATGTACGTCAGCCCGTGGAAATCCGGTGCGGTCATGATCGTGTTCGTGTTGTGGTGCCTCGCCGTTCAATGGGCCGACCGGGACGCCGTCAAAGTCAAAACCTTTCGTGAAACCTGGGCCACGATCACCGTGCTCACCGGCAGCGCCGGATTATTCGCATGGTTGATGATTCCATGGCGCGAGTGGGCGCTTTTTCTACTCGGATGGGGAACTTGGGTCGTTTTTGCCGGCGGCGGATTGTTGCTTTACGTCGGACATCGTAACAAACGGGTCAACCCTCTACTCCGCGTCCTGACCCCCCAGCATCTCACTCGTTTGATGACGCGGAACGATAAAGACACCGTCGATCGCAGCAAACACGAATATCGCGTCCGATTGTACAATCACGCCGGAAAATCCGTCGAACTCCCCAACGACGTCGAAGAAGCCGCCCAGTTCAGCGCCACGCAGGAACTCCTGTACGACGCCATGTGGCGACGCGCTACTGAAATCGAGGTCTCCGCCTTCGGGGATAATTCCAAAGTCATTTATGTGATTGACGGCATCCAGGCGGAACGAAGCGATTTCCTCACCGCCGTTCAGGCTGTTCAGGTCGTGAATTTCGTGAAAAAAATGGCCAACCTGAGCCTGGAGGAAAAACGGCGTCCCCAGCGAGGAACGATCAGAGTTGCCTCGCTTGGCGCCAAAGACCCCTCGCCCATCGACGTACTCGCCTCCGGTTCGACGGCGGGGGAACGCATCCGACTCAAGATCATCACCACCGAATCTCTTCGCGAATTGCTGGACCTCGGAATTCATCCCCTGCGACTCGATCCTCTCCAGAAGATCATCACCGCACGCAGCGGGGTTCTGATCTGCAGCGGCCCTCCGCAAAGCGGCGTCACTTCCACCTTGTATGCGATCCTTCGCAAACACGACGCTTACATCCAGAACATTCACACGCTTGAAAAACAACGGTTGCTCGAACTCGACATCATCACGCAGAATGTGTTCAATCCCGAAGAGCATGACATGACGTACAGCCGAAAGTTGCAGAGTCTGTTGCGTCGGGAACCCGATGTGATGATGGTCGGCGAGATGGACGACAAGGAATCCGCCCGATTGGTGGCCGCGGCAGGGGCCGAAGGGAAAAAAATCTACGCCGGCATGACCGCTAAAGATTCTTTCACCGCCCTTGAAACGTACCTGATGTGGGTCACGGATCGGAATCTGACGACCAGCCTGCTGGGAATCACCAACCAGCGGCTCATCCGAAAACTCTGCCCCACCTGCCGCGAAGCCTACAAACCCGATCCCGAACTCCTCAAAAAAGCCAACCTCCCCGTGGACAAAATCGAGCACTTCTATCGCCCCCCTTCCCAGAAAATATTCGACAAAAAAGGCCGTGAAATTGTCTGCCCCACCTGTCAGGGAACCGGTTACATCGGCCAAACGGGATTGCTTGAATTGCTGACGATCGACGACGCGCTGCGCACCATGCTCAAAAACGGTGCCCACATGTCACAGATCAAGGGACAGGCCCGCAAAAACAAAATGCTCTACCTGCAGGAAGAGGGCCTGCTCAAAACCATTGAAGGGGCCACCAGCATGAACGAAGTCATTCGAAGCATGAGGGAAGAGAAAAAGGCCCATCGCGGATAGGAATCATACGATGCCGTGGTTGTCGCTCATTTTGTTTGTCGTGTTGTTGGCGGTCATCTATTACCAGGCGATCCAGGGTACGCTCAGCGCCCTCATTATGGCGGTGTGCTGTGTGTTGTCCGCCACCGTCGCCCTCGGACTCCACGATTACATCGCCCAGGAATATCTGG
>CAIVHJ010000366.1 GCA_903905665.1 uncultured Phycisphaerales bacterium | reverse complement strand
TGTGGGACAGGCATCCAGGCATCGGGTGCACGATCCGCAGTGGTCCTGAGCCGGTGGGTCGTATTCCAGTTCGAGCGTCGTGACGATCAACCCCAGAAAAAAATACGAACCGAGGGACGGATGGAGGACCATCGTGTTTTTTCCAATCCACCCTACCCCGGCGATCATAGCCCAGTGACGTTCCAGAATCGGGGCGGTATCGACACAGATTTTCGCGTCAAAGTTTTTTAGAACTGATTTCCTGAGTTCGTTCAGCAGGGCCCTGAGTTTTTGTCGGATGACGTTGTGGTAGTCGGTTCCCCAGGCGTATCGCGCGATGCGGCCCCGGGGTGGGTCGTCGGGAATTGCCGGGTCGGGTTGATGATAGTTCAGTGCGGTCACGATGACGCTTCGAGCGCCGGGCAGAAGCAACGCCGGATTCAAACGCATCTCGAGATTCTTGTGCAGGTAGTGCATCTGACCGGCGCAACCGCGTGCGATCCAGTCCCGGACGTAGTCGGCCCTTGCGACTTCACCGGAAGGTGCGACTCCCACTCGATCAAAACTCTGTTGCCGAGCAAGGTTTTTAACGATTCGCGTGATTTCCGCCGTCGTCATGCTTTACCCCGTCGGTCGTGAGTTGTACGCTATCGTCATTCTATCAAGAGGATCCGTCGGTGGGAAAACCGCAACCGTCTCAATCGCTGTGGGTGGAGGAAGGCGAACAAAAAATTGTGCCGGTGGCGTCGGTGGTTCCCGTGGCGCCGATCGACAAGCATTACGCCTTCGCCATTCCCGAATCATTGCAGGGGCAGGTGACAGTCGGACACAGGGTACAGGCGCCGTTCGGCCGATCGGGGACGTTACGAGAAGCGTTTGTTCTGGAGATTTCCCAGCGTCCGTGGGACAACACCCTGAAACACCTTCACAGTCTCGTCGATTCGCAAAGCTGGCTGACGCCGGAACTACTGGAACTGGGCCGATGGATTTCGCGTTACTACGGTACTCCGCTGGGCAGGACGCTTTCGGCGATGGTTCCCGCGTCCGTAAGGCAACGGAGTGGTTATCGCACCGTGCGATCCGTGCGCCTCGTTCACGACGCTGCCTCTGAGAATCCGTCGAGTGCGACAAAGAACACACCTGCTGAAACACAAGATGCTCCAACCCCCTCGCCGAAACGAATCAGTACCGGTCAGAGGAAAGTTCTGGATTTGCTTTCGAAGGGAGAATGGGTTTGCACAGATGACCTGTGTTCGGCTGCCGGCGTGTCTCGAAACGTCATCAGGGGTTTGATCAAAAAAGGATGGGTGGTTGAGAAAACGGAAAAGCAACCTCAAAAGGCGCCCGATTTTGACGAACCGATCGTCGAACCGAATTTTATGCTCAACGACGAGCAACAGGCAGCCTGCCGCGAGATTGAGGCGGTTCTGGCGGCGGGGCAATTTAGAGTTGTGTTGCTCTTTGGGGTCAGCGGAAGCGGAAAGACCGAGGTATATATTGACGTGATGAAACGAGTGGTCCAATCCGGTCGGCAAGTCATTCTGCTGGTTCCGGAGATTGCGCTGACCACCCAGATGGTGCACCGGTTTGCGTCGCGGTTTCGTGACGTGGCGGTGATCCACAGTGGGCTGACCGGAGTGGAACGATCATTGACGTGGGCGGCCATTCGCAACGGCGAAAAGCACGTCATCATCGGAACGCGCAGCGCGGTTTTTGCACCGTGTCCGAATCTCGGCTTGATCCTCGTCGATGAGGAGCAGGACACCAGTTACAAAAACATGCAGGCGCCGAGATTTCATACCCGTGACGCCGCCGTCCTGAGGGCCAGGATTCACAGTGTTCCGGTGGTGATGGGATCGGCGACTCCCTCGCTCGAAACGTGGCACAACTGTATGACGCGATCTCACTACCGCTTGATTTCGCTCTCCCAGCGGCCGCTGGGGACTCCGATGCCGACGGTCGAACTGGTGGACCTGAGATACGAGGAAAAAAGTCGGCCGGGGTTTCATCTGTTGTCCCGCCTGCTGGAAAAACGTCTGACCGAAACACTCGAACGCCGTGAGCAAGCAGTGTTGCTTCTCAATCGCAGGGGCTATGCCAGCGTTCTGTTTTGTCCTCAGTGCAAAAAGCGCATTCTGTGCCACAAATGTCAAGCGAGCATGGTGTTTCACCGTGCGACGGGTGAACTGCTTTGTCATCATTGTTATTCTCATCAGCCTGCACCGCTGTTGTGCCCCGATCCGTCGTGTCGAGGGACGCTGGTCCGGTTCGGACAGGGAACCGAGCGAGTCGAGGAGGAACTTCGGCGAAAGTTTCCGGCGGCGCGAATTGTTCGGATGGACAGCGATACCATGGAGCATCTGCGGCAGTACGAACAAGTGGTTCGCGGAGTGGAACAACACGAGATTGATATTCTGGTCGGGACGCAAATGATCGCCAAGGGGCTGGATTTTCCGATGGTTTCCCTCGTGGGGGTGATTCAGGCGGACACGGCGCTTTACATTCCGGATTTTCGGGCGAGCGAAGCCACGTTCCAGTTGATTACGCAGGTAGCGGGACGAGCGGGGCGGGGATCGGTTCCGGGTCAGGTGGTCGTTCAGACGCTGATGGGTGATTTGCCGGCGATGCAAGCCGCCACGCGACACGATTACGAGACCTTCGCGCGTGCGGAACTGGTGACCCGCGAAAAACTACACCTGCCGCCGTTCAGTCGATTGACGCGATGGGTCGTGTCGGATCCGTCAGAATCACACGCCAAAGCAGCATCGGAGGTTTTGGCGGAAACGCTTCGAAATTCAATCACGAAACTGGCGATGACCGGAACCGAGGTGCAGGGACCGTTGCCGTGCACGATTGAACGAATCCGAAATATGTACCGCTACGATGTTCTGCTGAGGACGATGACGGTCGAAGATCGCCAAACCCTGATGGATTACCTGCGAAGCGAGGGATTGCTCAAGACCGCCGCCAAGCGCCTGACCATTGACGTGGACCCGGTTTCATTGTTGTGAATCGCTCTGTTTTGCCGACGATGTCGCGTTGTATTGATCGAGAATGCGCGTGAGCAAAACGTGCTCCATGACGCCGTCACGGCCCTGATCCGTCCATTCGTTGTCGGTTTCGGGTTTGAAACGTCGGCCGGTTGTCAGGGGCACTCTGGAGCCGTAAATCTGCAATGCGGCGGCTGCGTTGGTCACCTGGCGTTCGGGAGTGTGGAATCGCTCCTTGTGGACCTGAACGTCCACCGTGGATTCGTGACCATCGTGCGCCGGTTTGATCTGGACCTGTACCCAGCGGCGGGTGGTTTGAAGCGAGGCTTCGGCCCAGTCGTAGGAAGTCGCCACGTCGTGCCGCCAGAACTCGAACCAGTTTTGCGAGGTTTCGGGGAACGTCGTGATCACCCCCGCCTGACGATCTTTTCGATCGATTTGAAATCGATTCGATCGCAACACTGCCAGCGTGGCTTCCCACAGTCGTTCCGTATCGTCCGCCTGAACCGTCTGGAGCGTGAGCGTGCAGGGTTCCGACGCTGGTGTCTGGGCTCGGCATCCACTCCAAAGGATGCCCATCGCCGCGATGAAGAAGATTCGCCCCATCAACATGGTCGCATACCTCACGTGGCGCCCCGTCGTCAGGGACGCCTGAAAACGTACCACCGCATCATTGCCGGAGGAGGGACTCGAACCCACACCCCCTTACGAGGACGGGTTTTTGAAACCCGCGCGTCTGCCAGTTCCGCCACTCCGGCCAAGGACCTAGGTGATCCGCTGGATTTCGGATAATATATCCACCCGGAATGATGAGAACAAGTTGGACTCGCTTGCCACGGGAGGTCCCATGCATCCGGAACTTTGGACGATTCCGCTGATTAACTATCCGATTCGCAGCTACGGATTCATGCTGATGATCGGTTTCTTGACGGGCATCTATTGGGCCGCCAAACGAGGGGAGAAAGTGCGCGCGAATCCCGATCTGGTGATCAATCTGGGTTTCTTCGCTCTGATCGGCGGCGTGTTGGGCGCTCGATTGATGTACGTGATTCATTACTGGAAGCGGGATTTCGCCATGCATTCCAATCCTTTCATGGCGCTGATCGACATCAGCAGCGGCGGAATGGAATTTTTTGGCGGGGTGGTCGGCGGGTTTGCGCTGATCGCGGTGTATCTGCTGTGGAAGAAGGAATCGTTTCGCTTGTATTTTGACATCCTCACGCCGGCGGTGATGTGGGGACTGGCGTTCGGTCGCGCGGGATGTTTTCTCAACGGATGTTGCTGGGGCGGGTTGGCGACGGGAACCGTAGCGGAAAACTGGGCGGTTCAGTTTCCGTTTGCGAGCCCGGCGTACTTTCGACAATACGAAAATCGGCAGATCAAGACCCCGCCGCAACTGCTGACGTGCGGACCCGGGGGATGTCGTCCGTTGTCTCGCAGTGAGATCAGTTTTCCTTTCGATAAGTGGGATTCTTATCATCGACAATTGACTGATGCCGAGGCGAAACTGAATCTGGAACAGAAAACAGATTCCAACTCCGCTGCGACGCGATCGACTCAGAAGCGGGTTGATTTGTTGAAGAAACTGGCGCAGCAGGAGGAAAAAAATCAAGCATTCATCAAGAACCATTTGCAGCGATTCCCGTCCACCGAATTTCCCGGCCAGACGATGACGCCGACGGAACTCGTCGATCTTGCCAAACAGTGCCGCACCCTGCCGGTTCATCCGACTCAACTCTACGACATCGTCAACGCACTGCTGGGGTGTCTGTTTTTATCGTGGTATTTCCGCATCCGTCGCCGGCATGGGATGGTTTTTGCCGTGTGGTTGATGACGTATCCGTGGACGCGACTCGTGCTGGAACTGATTCGCGTGGACAATCCCAAGGATACATTCGGATTGACCGTTTCTCAGTCGATCAGCATCGCCATGCTGGTGAGTGGTTTGGTCCTGTGGCTGGTGATCCGCAAACTGCCGGAAATTTCCCCCGCTGCCAAACCGTGGGAACCCCCACTGCCAGATGCCCAAAAATGAATGAACTGGTTCCGATCATGCAACAGCGGATTCGGGAGTGGAGTGGTTTTCGAATCGGACGCTGACGCGGCGAGAAACGCCGGGTTCCTGCATGGTCACACCGTACAGAGTGCTCGCCATCTGCATCGTTCGCTTGGAGTGCGTGATCACAATGAACTGCGACTGAGCGAGGAACTCCTGCACGATTCGGTTGAAGCGTTCGTTGTTGGCTTCATCCAGCGCGGCGTCCACCTCGTCCAGAAATACGAACGGCGACGGCTTGGACTGGAAAATGCTCATTAGCAAAGCGATGGTCGTCAGCGTTTTTTCGCCGCCGGACATCAGCGAAATGCTCTGCAATTCCTTTCCGGGAGGTCGGGCGAGGATTTCGATGCCGGCTTCGAGCGGATCGGGGACGTTCGGATCGAGCACCAGATCGGCTTTGCCCCCGCCGAACAATTTGCGGAACATCTCCTGAAAGTGAGATCGCACCTGCTCAAAAGTCTGCGTGAACCGCTCACGGGATTCGTTGTTGAGGCGGACGATCAGGTCCTCCAGTTGACGTCGGGAATCGTCCAGATCGCGCCACTGAGTTTCGAGGAACCCCAGTCGTTGTTCGAGTTCCAGTTGCTCGGTGATGGCATCGACGTTGATGTTGCCCAGTCGGGAAATTTTGTCGCGAAGTTCCTGAATTTCTCGTTCGACGGCGGACGGGTCCTGTTGAGCGGGTTCGTAGGTTTCGTAAAGTTGATCCAGTAGAAGATTGAGTTCCTCGCGCGTCCGCAGGATCAATTCATCCCGCCGAACCACCACTTCCTGAAATCGCATCTGCTGTCGATGAATCTGTTCCTCGGCGTCGTGAAGGGCCGTTCGGGCAGCCTTGCAGAGTTCGGCGAGCGATTCGGATGCTTCTCGCAGCGTCTCGCGGTGGCGGCGGACCTTGAGCGTGTCGACTTCGTGTTCCTCGATGGATTTCCGCAACCGGGTCTGTTCCTGGGTCGCCTCGTCGATTTGCCGAGCGGATTCCGCCAGCCGAAATTCGCATTGCTCGATGTGTTGAGCCAGTTCATCCAGCGATCGTTGCGTCGCCCCCAGCGCCAAAGTCAGCGTCTGAATCGTTTCCTTCGCCGCCTGATACTTTTCCAGCAATTGACCGGCGGCCACTCGGGCCTGTGTGAGTAATTCTTGTTGCGCCGTTCGTTGCCGTGTGCGATCGTTCAGTGTTTGTTGATATTCCGCGACGGCGGATTCGCGTCGCTTGTTTTGCTCCTCGATGGTTCGGAGCGATTCGCGGTTGAGCGTGCTTTTTTCCATCGCCTGAAGCATCTGGTTTTCAAGCATCGCCAATTCACCGGCGATCAGGGGTTGCTCCTGAGTGAGGCGTTGCATTTCGTCGAGGGCCCGCTGGAATTCGGTCTGCTTTTCGGCCCGAAGCGTGATGTTGTCGGTCATGGCGCCGCGCAGTTCCGCCGTCAGATGGTTCAGGTGAATTTCCTGCGTTTGCAGGCGGTTGGATGTATCCCGAAGCGTCTCCAGACGAACGTCGATGCTTTCGAGCTTCTGCTGAATCTCTCGGATTCTGCTTTTTCGGGAGATCAATCCCGTGCGTTCGGATTTGGGACCGAGGACCAGTCGTCCGTGGCTGTCAACGACTTCGCCTTTTCGAGTGATGAACTCATGATTTTGCACGTCGGATTCGGCCAACCGGACGGCATCGGCAAGCGTTTCCACAACGACGGTTTTCCCGAGTAGATGCCGAACCACGTATTCCAGTTCTTCGGGATACCGAACCCAGTCGATCGCCCGCGCGATGAAACCTTCTTCGCCGCTGAGGTCCCGCCCGCCGAAAAACGGACTCAACCGATCCGCGCACAAAACGTGGAGTCGCCCCTTCAGGTCGGACAGCTGCCCGTTGAGCGAAAGAAACGCTTCGCTGTCGGTGACGACAAGGTGTTGCGCCCAGCGTTCCAGTGCGGCTTCGATAACCGGGGCGTGATCGACGTCGGTGGAAATCACATCCGCCACCAGACCCGCAATGGCCGCCAACTGGGCGTGTTCGGGATTGGCCGTTTTGCGATGCAGCAGCTCCCGAACCGCCTGATCCACACCCTCCATCTTCTGCTCAAGGTCTTTGAGTACGTCCAGTTCGGAGAACATCGCGCCGTGATCGGTTTGCAGTCGCGCCAGCTCCGACAGACATTCCGAACGCTCGGACCGGGTTTGCTCGAGGAGGCTTTGTTTTTCGTTGAGTTGCTGATTTTCGCGTGTGACGACGGACTGGATTTCAGTCAGGCTGGTCTGAGCCACGGTTTTGCGATGGAGGACGTTTTCGAGGTCTTCGCAAAGTTTTCCCCCTCGGGCTTCCAGGCGGAGTTTTTGACCGGCGAGGGACTGGTGGTTGGCCTCAATCGCCGCGATTTCGTTTCGTAAATCGGCGCTGCGATGCAGCAGGTCGATCAAACCGGATTTTTCGTCCTCCAGACACGCCTGCAATTCGGTGATCTGGTTGGCCAGATCGTTTTCCTGTTGCGTCAGAGTGATGACTTTTTCCTGGTGGGCGGCGTGTTCCGCTTCGAGAACCGGCAACCGGGTCTGTTCCGTCTGAATGTTGTCTCGGAGCGACTGGATTCGCGTTTGTTCCTCGGCGGCTCGGCGTCGATTCGTTTGGAGAAGTTCTTCCTGCTCGGTTTGATGCTGTTGCGACAGACGAATGCGCTCTTCGATCGTCGTCAACTGCGAGTGCAACAAAGTGGTTCGCTGATGGTGCTCTTCCAGCGTTTGATCCGTTCGCAGAATTTCAGAGGCGATGCTGCTCTGGTCGGCTTCGTGTCGGGAAAGTTGCGCTTGCAGCGAAACGCGTTCGTCCTCCAGTCGCGTCATCTCCTGCTGAAGGGACTCGTGCTCCTGCGTCAGTCGATGGTACTCCGCCAGAGCATGAGACGCCCGCAGTTCGCGCAACCGCTGATCGTATTCCTGAAAATGACGGGCTTTGGTGGCCGCCAACTTCACGCTGCGCAATCGCTTTTGCAACTCGTCAAGAATGTCCTGCAGACGGAGCAGGTTCTGCTGCGTACGTTCGAGTTTCCGCTGCGCCTCTTTGCGGCGGGCTTTGTACTTGCTGATGCCGGCGGCTTCTTCAAAAATTTCGCGCCGCTGTTCGGGATTGGATTGCAGCAGGAGATCGACCTTGCCCTGTTCGATCACGGAATAGGCGTCCACTCCGACACCGGTGTCAAAAAACAGTTCACGGATGTCTTTGAGACGAACCGACTGAGCGTTGATGAGGTAATCGCTTTCGCCCGATCGGAACAACCGGCGGCCGATGGTGACTTCCGGCTGGTCGAGATTGAGCGACCGATCGGCGTTGTCGAACACGAGATCAACCTGTGCGAGACCGCTGCTGCGGCGCGTCGCCGAACCGTTGAAAATCATGTCCATCATCTGTTCGCCGCGAAGCGACTTAGCGGATTGCTCGCCCAGAACCCACTTGAACGCATCGACGACGTTGCTCTTGCCGCAACCGTTGGGTCCGACGATGCAAGTGATTCCTTCAGAGAAATCAAACTCTGTTTTGTCGCAGAAGCTCTTGAATCCCGAAATGATGATTTTTTTGAGGATCATCGCAGCAGGAAACCTCCATGTTTCCAAAGAGGAGGCCCATCCTCGGCCCAGTTGTGTGGACGGCGACAGTCCGTAGCCACCCTATCCATTCAGGGGAAGTGTAACACAATCCCGCGCCATATTTCAATGGGTTTATCGACATAAGTTCCTAATTTTCTTGAGGTTGAACCGACAGCGCCGGTCGTCTTTCCCCTGGGTTGCGAGGGTCATGGTTGGCGGATTACAGGTCCGATTCGGGTCGGCCGATCCACTTGGATGGTGCGGTGATATCCACGGCTCCGATTCGCTCGAAACGGAACTCCGCCGGGATGGTCCCGTCGGCGCACAACGAGGAGATCACATCCAGAATCTGGGAATAAGCCATCCCCAGTCCGGTGACCTGCCCCGACTTGTTTTCGCGGGCTTTGTTGCCCATGAATTGAATGAGTTCCACCACGTTGAGCGGTCCCTCGAGCGCCGGTGAAACCAGTCCGTTGGGGGTGGTACGAATCAATGTCAGATGGTCGGCTTCGGGTTCGGCGCTCATCGTCACCACTCCGCGTGAATGGCGAAAGAGCAAAGGCGTGCGGCAGCGAGGATCGCCCACGACCACGATCCGCGCGTGCTGACCGGTTTTGGCGTAGATCATGGGGGGACCGTCAACCGTGGTAACGGTATCGAGCACAAAATCCATATCCAGCGGAGTCGTATTGAGCGATGGTTCGTTGTGGTGAATCAGGGCTTCGTAAGCTGCCATGCGTATTCGAAAGTCCTGATTTCCGGTCAGGATTTTCAACAGGACATTGGCGGCGGCGGGTTTCTCGGTGGCCCAGCCCAGTTCCGAGATGGCCTCTGTCTGATAGGAACTATCGGGATTGATCGCGTGTCGTTCGAGCACTCCAATGGCAAGATTATCTCCGAGATGGAGACCGGTGCGGGCACTGAAGTAACTGACGTGGTTCTGCTTGTCCGAATAAAGATTCTGCACGATGGGCTTGACGGTTTTACCGATGCCTTCCCACGCCAAACCGATGCTGTCATGGGGGGCGTTCGCATCGCGAATCGCATCAGACAGTTCCTGAATCCGCCGATCCGTAAATTCCGGGGATTCGCTCAGATACAAATGGCGGACGTGGGCCACAAAATCCAACTCGCGGCCCAGAAAACTTCGGGGGATTTTCAGCGAAACGTAGGACGGGGATTCCGCCGAGGCCACTCGCGGATTCGTGCCGAACTTGCCGTTGATCCGCTCCTGAATACGACTGGCCGCCGCATAAGACGCAGTGATCAACTGCAGTTGAATCCGACGGTCTTCCAGCGCAACTCCCCCTGCGATGACCCGTCCCTGCCGAAGATTGGTCGGTGTCGCCGAATCTTCTCGCTGCGAAAACGGATTGAGGAACACGGATCCCCGTCCCTCGGCGATGATTTTTCCTTCCTGCACGGTGGCTTCGTCGATTTGTCGAAAAAGTTTGAGATCGCACGGAAGCAGGTAGCCTCCCTCCAACGACGTCGTGTCCGAACCGGGAACCGCAACGAGCGTCAGATCGAAGGAGCTCCCCTTCAGCGCCCCCGCCGGAATCTCCCCCTCCACCTCTACGATGGCGGTATCCTGCCGACCGATGATCTGTTCCGGATTGACCTTCGCCTGGTCCGGTCCCGTCAAATCGGGCGGATATCGCTTGAGCATTTCGGCGATGACCTGCTTTCGGATTCGATCCGGGCACGTTTTGGATCCCGTGATTCCCAATCCGGTAACCACCCCATAACCTCGAACACGCATAGCGCGCAGGCCCTGAACGGTGGTGGCTTCTCCAATTGTGTCACGTATGGCCGGCGATCGGGCCCATTGTTCAACTGCTTTGGTAGATTCCGAATCAGCCGAGTTTTGGGCGGGATCGTTTCGGGGCTTGTCCTTGAACATCTTCCCGAATTCCGCACAACCGGAAAAAGCGAGCAGTCCCGGCAAGAAAAACAACAGAATTACCGCAGCCTGGACGAACCATCGCTTTGGGCCGTTCGAAACCTGCGCGTGTCTCATTTTCAATTTTCCATTTTCCATTTTCACTTTGGCACTTTGACCCCAATCCATGTCCGGAGGGTGTTTTCAGATCGCTCCATTATAGCGGAATCATAGCCGTAAAACTCAATCGCCCCCGAACACGGCCCCAGCAACTGAGCCCGGTCGAAAGCGAGGGTCTGGTCGGCCAAAATCGGCCGATTCAAAGCCCAGAACCAGTTCCGCGTCTGGGGTGGGTCTTCCGAAAACGATTGTCCGATCAGCAACAGTCGATCCGGCGTCATGCCGATCGGCTGAAGGTAGGCGCTGTCCTGCGGATTGATGATTCCCAGTGTGCGGCCCGATCCGGAATCAATCGAAAAAATCCGGTTTTCGTTCAGGACGTAGATTTCATCATCGGCGTACCAGACGAAGATTTCACCTTCTTTACGGGCAAGAACATCCGATCGCCACATTTCGCGGCCGTCGTCCAGATTGAGTTGCACGAGGTGCAATCCATCCGGCGACAAAACCACGCCGTCCAAGGCAACGTGAACCGTGTCAGCCATCAGAGTCGGATTGAACGTGTCGTACCATTCGATTTTTCCCGTCAGAGGATTGATCGCGCCAATCGACTGGCTTGTGACCAGCAGGACATTCCCCGCCCACGTGGGCCGAATTCTCAGAACCGATCGGGGTTCCGGAAGCTCGACAACCTGTTGCCGTTCCCCGGTCTGGGCAGAAAGAACGATCACCTGTGCCGACCGATCCGTGACGGTAGGATAAAAAACGCAGGAATCACTCAGACCCACGGGGCCATTCGTCGGTTTCGGTTCCGGATGCTGTTTCCAGCGAATTTGCCCCGAATCCACGTCGAGGCAAACCAGTTCGCCATCCGAGCGTATGGCCGCCAGAGTGGACTCGTACAGATCGAGACTCTGCCACGTCGGAAAGTTCTCGTGATCGGCGAGCGGATCGTCAATCTGCGCCGGCCGTTGCCCCACCTGCCATAAAATATGTCCGTCACCGGGTGCGATGCCGATGATCTCATGACGCGTCGAAACGACCACGACGTTTTTGAGTTGAGCGAGCAAGCGGGGTTCGTCATGCACGGGAACCGGTTTTGTCCATCGCGATTGGCCGGTGACGGGATCATGGGCGAGGATGCTGCCGCTGGAATACATCACCATGTAAGACCAGTCGGCCCGGCGATGCTCTTCGTATTCAGGCGTGAGCACACGATCCGATTCATTCAATGTTCGCTGAGGGCCGGGTTCGAGCGGCGGGACAATCTGCGGACGCGGGCACCGCAATACACTCGTCAAATCACCCAGCCGGGCGCGATACTCTGACCAGGTGATTGTCTTGCCCTCATAAGCAATTCGCCCACTGGGGTATTCTCGGGCCCCTTTCGTGAGCCACAACCACGCCAGTTCGGGACGGCCCGCCTGGCTGTAACTGTCGGCGATTTGCCGGATGGCATCGGCGGCGTCGATTTGTTCGGGGTAACGGACCAGCGCGGCGTAAAAAATCCGGGCCGCCGGAACCGGTGAACCGTTTTGGCGGAGCAATTGTCCTTTGACCATCAGGGCTTTCGGAGCCGACAGGGAATTCGGCAGACCGTCGATGATCTGGTCCAGAAGATTAACGTCCCGGGTCGTCGTGGCGACGCCCAGCATCGAACCCGCCTGATCGTCAAACGACCGATAGATTTCACGACCGTGCTCAACGATCAGGTTGCCGATCCGTCGCGTGCAAATTTCATGCGCCGATTTCTTTCGCTCGCTGGATTCGGGCCAGGGCTGATCCCGCAATGATCGGTCGCCCAGGATTTGCTGGTAGATGCGCACGACACCCGCCCAGTCCTGCTTGAGATGATACGCGGCCGCCAACTGAACTTTTTGGAGCAGCAGTTGATCGAGATCGGGCGGACACCGTCCCGCCATCTGATACAACTCGATCGCCTCGTCCACGGCGGGAG
>CAIVHJ010000365.1 GCA_903905665.1 uncultured Phycisphaerales bacterium | reverse complement strand
GACCCTGGAATGACAAAGACACGAAGAGGCCGAATGTCCGCGACATAGGTTGAGCATCGTTTCAAGGTAACGACCGATGCCGAACAATTCACTTGCCTGGGTGGTGTTGATCTCGTTCATGTGAAGCATACGGTGTCGATGTTCGAAGGCTTCGATGATTTTTCCCGCCAGGACGATTGGTTCAGAGGATGAAACCAGCCAACCGTTGACCCCATCGACAAGGTACTCTGCTACGCACTCATGACGGCATCCGACGATCGGAATTCCCGCCGCCATCGCCGTACACAAAAAAGTCGTCGGTCCATCACCGGTCGTTGGAACCAGCAGCAGGTCCGCTGCTCCGAGCAGAGCCTCGAATGGGTATTCGTCACCCGTGAAGCGAACGAAAGGCGGATTGGGAATTCGTAGGATGTGGCGGAGCAGCTTCGAAATCAACGAGGATTGGCCCGGAACAATCAGTACGAGTTCCGGCATCAATCGGTTTGCGACGGCGGCGGCCCACAGGCCCAGTTCGTGACCCCCACGCTCGCTCGGATGGGGCGGCAACAAAACCACCGGTTGATCCTGACGGATTTCGAGTGTCGCGCGCAGGTCGGAGCGCATCGTGCGTCCTTGTTTGAGGCTATCGAAATCGACGGGAGGCTGGACCACGGTACAAGACTCAAGCGGTATCCCGTTTTCGACCATTCGCCGTTGTATCCGTTCACAGAAACAGACGATTCTCACGTGCGATTGTTCTCGCAAAGCCGCAATCAACCGCGCGGACTGTGCGGTCACATGAGGGTTCCATACATTGAGAATCCACGGAAGATGGTTCAAACGGGCGTTGAGTGCGGCGGGGACGGTGGAAAACCCCCACAGGCTCAGTCCATCCGGTTGGAACCGCGTGCACGCCTGTTGAAGCATCAAACCCTGTGCGATCAGTCCGCCCAGTCTTTTGGGAATGTACTCAACGATATGGGGGGTAAGAGGGTGCCATGGGTCCAAGTGGCGTCCGACGGCGATGATCGGTTGCGATTCAAACGGTGAGGATCGTCTCAGCAGTGGCAGAAGCAAGCTGCCCATCTCGAGCACATCGGAAGTTGCGATCACGTGGAGAATGCGTTTCATGGGTCATCGAACCTGCTCGGTGATAATGAAACACCAACTGAATCAACCGGTATGTGACTGCTCTTTGTTTTCTTCCTCAGAGTGATCAAAAAAGAGTTGAGCCACCTTGAGACCGAGATCGTCCACCAGAGCACGGGCGAGGTCATCCGTGTTTTTATATTCGGGCATGTGCGACATGTCGATGGTGGCGGTGACGATTTCGCCTTCCGGACTCGCCGGCCAAAGCCGCATCCCGGATTTTTCCTCTGTATTGGGATTAAACACCTTAACTCGTACGGTCATGACGGTGGGCCCCGAGAATTGGTCTATGCTTTGCGGGATTGAGAACGCTCGGATTTGCACCCACATGATCTGTTGGGCCCCGACTGCTTTTCCCACCTCGCGGATGGACAGTTCCGAGAAATTCGGATGCGATTGGCGGATGGAGTTGATCTGCGAAACGGGGATGCTCTTGGTATTTGCTCCGGATTCGTTTAGCGATTTGGCGATTTGCTCGGTCAGGTGATCCCGTCCTCCCGCCCACGTGCACCATTCCTGATCGTCGTCCACCAGAATCAGCAGCGGATCATGCGTGAGCTGGAAAGCGGCGGGGACTGATTTTTTCGAGGCGAAGTCTTTGAACAGATATCCCATGGTCTTGCAACCGGTGAGCGGAAAAATTCCTCCCGCGATGATCGAGACAAAAGCCAACAAGCAGTACCACGCAGGTGTAATCTTGTGTGCCGGTTGAGGGCCGCTCATTTGACTTCCTCTTCGTGGTCGTAGAATTTTTTGGCGACCGCCCCGGCGAATGTGGTATAGGTGGCGTTTCGGACGAGGGTCATGGCGTTGGGACCGTAGGTGCGCGGTCCGCCCTTGGGTTCAAAAATCTCCACCGGCGCCAATTCAAACGCTTCCGCCGTTCGATCCGACCGAGTGAGGTCGTACACGACGACGGACGAGCGGATGTGGCCCTGAATCAATTCCGGCGTGTGAGGTTCGCGGAATGCAAACGTCAGCAATTCCAGATAAACGACGTAGTGAACGTTCAACTGCTTCCCGATGGCTTTGGGATCGAACGACGACTGACTCGCTCGTTCGATCAGATTTTCCACTTTGCGAAAATCAGCACAGGTGATTCCGTTGACATGAGATTGCAACTGATCCGCCACGTAACTGGCGACTTCGATTCTTGCGTTGGGATAATCGTAGAGTGTTTCAGGCATCACCCAGACGACGACGGCAACCGAATTGCTGAGGTGCGAGAATTCCGCCGGAACTTTTTGCTTCGGCTCCGGCAAAACCAGCGACAAAGGTTGCAGCCAGTTACACCCCAGCAGAAAGCACGCGAGTCCGCCGCCGAGGACCAGCAGGCTCCAGTCGATTCGAGTACGTCGGTGTGATGGACCGTGATTCATGCGATGACCCCACCAGGAATAACCGGAAGGATTGAGTTAAGCGGCAGTATAACGCACTCAGGGATGTTGCGCCAAATATACCATTCCCGCCTTGTAGCCCCACGCCGCCAGGAACAACAAGCCGATCCACAACGCGATGCGAAAGGGTGGGATGCGATAGATATTGAGACGCCACGTCCAACCCGTAATCAGGGCATGGATCGATCGAACGGTCATCAGGATCGTGAACAAGGCTAAGCCAAAACCGAAAGGTTGCGCGTGGAAAGCGGAAATCCACCGCCCCCGCACGGTATAGGCAAAGGCCGTCGTCATCCCACAGGTCGGACAGGGATAACCGGTCAGGGCCGGCATCAGGCAGGGCGTGATGAAAAAATACTTGCCGAGTTGCTCGTGTGTTCCCCATCCGCGAGGATCGGGATGCAACCATCGCGCCACCGTCAGAATGCTGATACCGCACAGCAGCAGAATCAACGCGACCCGGCGGACTTCGCGCCGCTGCTCGGAACGGGTCCGAATCAACAGCGGCCCCAACGGGTGGGGGGATGGAGATGATTGTTCCCTGGATCCCATGCGTTCATTATTGTCAGGTCCCCGATAGAATCAACGAGAGCGAAAATGGTTCAGTTGCGTCGGTGGATCAGGGTTTGGTTTGGGGTTTGGGCGTGAGGTTGATCGACATTTCGGCGACGCCGTCGAGGCATTGAAAATAAGCTTTACCGCCGTCCACTTTCAGCAGGACTGATTCGTCGAATTTTTGACCGACCCGAACCAGTTGACCGTCGATGATGACGGAAGGAGTTTCACCGGACGAAATCCCCTGCAGCGTGTGCATCTGCAAGAAATGGGCGATGGACAGAGAATCGCCGGCGCGTCGGATGATTCCCGTTGCGTCCTTTTTGTCGGAACCGGAGAGTCGGCTGTTGCGGCGGCCGGCCAGCAGATCGGGGAGTGCAAACGGATTTCTCGCCGCCTGTGCCCAGTCCACTTCGGGCAACTTTTGCGGAAACAACACGACTTCCTTCGGAGGTTTCTTTTCTTTATCCGAGGTGGGTTTGGTTGGTGAGGTGGTCGGGGACGATCGAGGATCCACCGCAATGTTCTCGTTCGCCTGAGGTTGCGATGCAGCCACGGCGGATTTCGGACCACCGCTGGTCAGTCGGTCCACCACCACGACCCCGAGTCCGATCACCAACACGGCTCCGTAGATTTTCTTTTTTGAGCGACTCACAGATCAATCCTTCGAAATTCTTTATGACCTCTCGGCTTTACGCTTCACGCGTTCGGTTTGGACGCTGTATAACCGGAATAAAAATGCAGCGTGAATTCCACCGTGCACTGTTCCGGCGTATCGAGGAACGCTTTGGGCGCGGCGGCCGCCTTGAAATAACTGATGTCCGCCCAGTTGGAACTCACTTCAAAATCGTGGAAAAAATTCAGCAGTTGTTCGTACGTGCACGTGGCGGTGACGTTAAAAGTTTGTTCCGCCACATCTTCGGCGCTGCGCCACTGAACCGGAATGATTTGCAGGTCCGTCCACCCGTGATGACCGGTCAGGTCCCGGAATCCGCGCAGACGGTCCTCGAGTTCGAGTTGGGTGACGAGTTTTCCTTCTCGTTCGGCGGATTCCTTGGTCTGTTGATATTCCAGTTGGCTGCGCGCGATGATTTTTTGAAGCCGGGAGTGCTCCGACTGCATGTCCGTCGTTTGATTGCGAATCTGATCCAGTTCGAGGGCGGCGGAATCCCGCTTGAGCCATCCAAACCAGACCATGACCGACAATCCGGCTACTACCAGCAACCCGCCGGCCAGATCAATCGGAGTGAACACCCTTTTTTTCCACGTCCAGATCATTTACCACTCACAATAGATTTTGAAATTCGTGACTTTGGACCCCTCGACTTCACCGGCGGTCACACTGTTCAAACTCGCGTTATTGAACAGACCGAGCTGGTTGAGGTTTTTGACGAATACGTAAATTTCCTCCAGCCCCATCGCCTGCCCTTCCAGTACGAGGCCCTGGGGACCGGATTTTCCGATCAACTCGTGAAAAGCGACGCTAACCGCCGACGGAACTTTATCGGTCGGGGTCTCTCCCGATTTCGAGAGCGAGGACAGAACCGGAGACATCACGCCCGTACCGACCTGAGGTTTGGCCGGTTCGGTGGAAAACACCGTCAACCACACATTGTGCGGAAGCGCCTGAGTAACGGCGTACCACAGCGACGTCCAGTGTCGTTTGAACCGGAGTTTTTCCGCGCGGGTGATTTCCTGCCGCAGGGTTGCCAGTTGCTGTTTGCTTTTCTCGGCGTCTTTTTTGGCTGATTCCAGTTGTTGGGACGCGTCAGCCACCGCCGTACGTTGCGAACTCAGCTGGAACTTGGCGCGAATCTCGATTCCGAACGGTACCAATGCCGCTACCCAAACCACAAGCGTGGCCACGCTCCAGTATCGCAGTCGCCTGCGCTGAATGCGGCGGTGCAGCCATTCGGGCGGGATCAGATTAACTTTCGGCATCGTTCGCTCCCTGCAGGGACAAACCGCACGCCAAAGCACAGACCTCCAGACTCTCGCTCCCGTTCAATCCGATGGACAGTCGGCGGGCCTCTTCCGTCGGACATTGACTGAGCGGCATGACGCGAATTCCCAACTGTCCGGCCAGCCACTCGTCCAGACCCTTGAGCAGCGCCCCACCCCCGACCAGCACCAAATCTCCGGCGCCGAAGGGTGCGTAGCACTGAAGGAGATATTCATAAGACCGTTCGATTTCCAGAGAAATCCGAAGCAGATCGTCGCGCAAGACGCCCAGAATCATCGCGGAAAGTTCCTCTCCCGCCGCAGAGGGGGGGGCATCCAGCACCGCCGAAGCCGATCGACTGCCGACGGAACGGACTGTACCACCCGCCGACTGGGCCCCGGTCGTTTGGAGCGCCGCCGACGAACCCAGTCCAAATTCCCGCTTGTTCAGCTCGGCCGAAGCGTGGCTCACGCGAAGCAGGGCGGCGACTTTTTCCGTCCACTGGCGACCTCCGAGTACGAGGGTTCGAGCCATGACCGGAATACCATCAATGCAGAGGATCAATCGCGTGTGGATGTGACCGAGGTCCAGAATTCCCCAGACTTGATTGGTCGGACGGCCGCGCAGGCGCCAAACCAGCGTCGCCAGCGCCGTGGCCGCTGCGTCGATGGACGTGCATTCCAGACCGGCGGATTCCGAGAGCGACATCAGGCGTTCCACTTCGGGGCGAGGTGCCGCGACCCCCATCATCGTCGCCTTGTAGCGTTTGGATGCCGGCATCATCCAGACCCCCGTTTGCAACGCTTCCTTGTCCAGTGTGGTCAGCCGGTGGATTTCCCATCTCGCCGCTTTCTGCATTTCGTTTTCAGCAGCCGGATCCCGCGCGGCGGGCAAGTCCAGAGGATGAAGCTCGATCGTCGGCGTGGACAACCCCATCACGCATTGACGTCCGTGGAACTCCATCTGGTTCACGAATCGCTCCAATCGACGAACCACCGTTTCGGCAGAGAGTTCCTCCGTCTGTTCGGGTTCGCATCGCCACGCCGTGCACCGATAAATCGACGGGACGGCATCCGTGGTCAACTGAACGGCGCGCAACCCGTGCGTCCCAATATCGACGCCGATCGGAAGCGTTGTGTTTTTCTGAAGAAATTGAGGCCAAAGCACCATGAACGTCACTCTCTTTACGGCAATCCGCCAGGATGATTCGCTTTGTTCGGCGTCACTTCGCCGCCGCCGCGAGATCAAACAGCGGAACGAACAACGACAATGCGATACCTCCGACGATCATGCCCATCAAGATCAAAATCAGCGGTTCGATCAGTTTGGTGACCGTCTGGATCATCTGAGCGTTTTCCTCCTCCAGAACGTCCGCCACAAACAACAGCGCCTGATCCAGGTGACCGCTTTCTTCTCCCGTGGAGACCGCCTGTGTGAGCGACGGGGCGATGAGCTTCGACTGGGCCATGGCGTCGCTCAGGCGATTGCCCTGTTCCAGTTGCGTCTGCATAGAAGCGAACAAAGCCCGAAAATCCTCGTTTCGCGTGATTTTCTTCGTCAGACTCAGCGCGTCGAGTATTCCGACTCGACTTTCAAGCAACAGACCCATGACCCGGAACATTTGTGCCTGCAATATCCGTGAAAACAAATTTCCGACCACCGGAATACGGGTTTGAATGTTGCTGAAAAACTGACGTCCCGCATCGGATCTCACGAACATTACACCCGTCGCAACGACGACGGCCAGCCCGGCTCCGATCCATAATCCGTGTCCCCGAACGAACGTGGCGATTCCGAACAGCACCTGCGTCGTCGTGGGGAGGGTCACGTTCAGGGATTTGAACAATTCGGAGAAACGGGGAATCACGAACGTGATCATCGTCGTGATGATCGACGAGCTCAACATGATCAGCAGGGCGGGATACGCCATCGCGCCCATTACCCGGTTACGAATCTCACGCTTGCGGGTAATCAGCATCGCCAACCGCGTGAACATATCCGGCATGTTCGCGCTCATTTCCCCCGCCCCGACGATGGCGCCATATACATCCGAAAACGTTCGCGGATAGCGTTTCATGGACTCCGCCAGTCCTTTTCCACCCTCCATGTCTTTTCGCAGTTGTTCCACCACGGCGCGGGCCCGTCCTTTGAGTTGTTTGCCCACGGCAATTAGCGACGGTACGACGGGACTTCCTGACCGAAGCAACATCGACATCTGACGCGTGAAGTACATCAATTCACCCAGCGTAAAATGACCCTCGTCGGACGGAAGAGTGGTTTCGCCACCGCGAACTTTTTTGATTCGGCCCGAGGATTCCTGAACGTCCGTAACGAATAAGCCGTCCGAACGCAGTTTCTCCACCGCCTCCAGCACTGTCCCCGCTTCCAGGATGTCGGAAACGATTCCCCCGCGGCTGTCGATGGCTTTGAAGGCGACTTTCACGAAGTCACCTCCTCGACCACCATTTCGGCGCGGTCTGCGGCGGTCACGCGCAAAATTTCCTCCAGACTCGCCTGACCCGCCTCGACGATCTTCAATCCTTCAAACCGCAACGACGTGAACTCCGTCGTCGACAGATGATCCCGAATCTGCTTTTCATCCGGACGATCGTGAATCAATCGTTCCAGTCCGACGTCAATCGGCATGACTTCATAAATTCCGATTCGACCTTTGAATCCCGAATTGTGACAGTGCCGACACCCTTCCCCTCGCTGAAACACGATGTCCTGACGATCCGACCACCCCGCCCGTTCGAGCAAATCGGGCGTCGGATAATACGCCGTCTGGCAATGCGAGCAGATCGTTCGCGCCAATCGCTGCGACACCGATCCGATCAGAGCCGACGACAGCAAAAACGGTTCAATCCCCATGTCGAGCAGTCGCGTGATGACTCCGGGGCAGTCGTTCGTGTGAATCGTGGACAACACCAGATGCCCGGTCAGTGCCGCCTGAACCGCCACATGCGCCGTGTCCTGATCCCGGATTTCACCCACCATGATGATGTCGGGGTCCTGACGCAGAATCGACCGAAGCGCGCGGGCAAACGTCAATCCCACGCCGGTATTAACCTGAATCTGGTTGATGCCCTCGAGCTGGTACTCCACGGGGTCTTCGACGGTGACGATGTTGGTTTCCTCGTCCCGCAACAGATCCAGCGCCGAATACAACGTCGTGGTCTTTCCGCTGCCGGTCGGACCCGCCACCAACACCAGGCCATGCGGTTGGCGAAGCATGTCTTTGAATCTGGCGAGCGGCATTCCACGCAATCCGAGGTCCGTCAATTCCAAACGCAAATTGCTCTTGTCAAGTACCCGGATGACCACTTTCTCACCCAGGATCGTCGGCATCGTGGACACCCGAAGGTCGATCTCGTGACCGTCCGCCACCACGTGCACACGGCCTTCCTGCGGCAGACGTTTTTCAGAAATGTCCATCCGACCGATCACCTTGACGCGTGAAACGATCGCCGCGTGCATCGTCACCGGCGGGGACATCAGCATGCGCAGCGATCCGTCGATTCGGTATCGGATTCGCGTGCTGTGTCGGCTGGGTTCGACGTGGATGTCGCTGGCGCCGTCCCTCAGCGCCGTCAAAATCACCAGATTCACAAGGTTGACGATCGGACTCCCGTCCACCATTCGGTCCAGTTCGGTGATTGGTCCTTCGTCAACGGCCTCAACCTCGGATATCTTGACGTCGCTTTCCTCGATCGACGCCAAAAACGCATCCACCTTGACCTCGTCCGCCAGATACTTCGCCTGATATTCCTCGATGTTCTTTTCCAGCGACAACACCGGACGAATCTGACATCCCGTCAGATATTGCAACCGGTCGATCGCCGGCAGCGACTGCGGTTCCGCCATCGCCACGGTCAACACGTCGCGGATTTTGAACAACGGCAGCGCGCGGAGTCGCAACGCTTCCTCTTTGTCGATCATTCGGGCAATCTTCGGATCGATCAATCCATGGCGCAACACGCATCCTTTGACGCCCATCCGATGGGCGAGCGTGTTGACCAGCGTCGTCGCCGAAAGCAACCCCATCTCGACCAGCGTTTGGCCCAGTCGCTCCCCGCTGCTGCCCTGATTGGCCAGCGCCTGTTCCAACTGGTTCGACGTGATGGCGCCTTCCGCCACCAACTGCTCGCCGAGTTTTTTCGTTTGCCCGATCACACAAAGCTCCGAACGGCGTCTTCCACTTCGTCGTATATCTCAAATTCCCGCGACAAATCCGTCAGTTCCAGAATTTCGCGGCACGTCGGCGTCAGCATGGCCAACTTGAGCGGCAGGTTTCGGCTTTTCAGTTCCCCGGCGAATTGCAGCATCGCTTCGATTCCGAAACTGTCGATGAAGGAAACATCGTGGAGGTCCACCACGATCCGGGGATTCGGCGAGGCCAGTTCCGCCTCCATGTGGTCGATGAAGGCTTCGCTCTCTTCGTCCGTCAGTGGACCGTCCGGCCCCAGTACCTCCACCGATCCGTATTTCTGTCGCCTGATTTTCATTTCAAAGTTCCATTCTCATCGCGTTTGAACCCACGCGGCGAATCTCGCTCTCTAAATCGCTACCTCGATCGGCTCCGCTTTCACAGACTCACCCGCCGCGCAGTTGGACAACGCCTCCGAAATCAGTGCCTGTACATTCGGATGTCCGCTGCGCGTACTCGACCATCCGCAACGAACTTTGATCTCGCGTCGCCATTTTCCATGGTCGCGGAATACCTGCTCAATCTGCTCCGTCATCTCCGCCACATTTTGGGAAGTATGGCGCTCTCCGTCTTCCGACCAAAGCATCACGAACCGCGAGTCGTCGAATCGGCTCGCGCAATCCTCGGAGCCCATCCGGTTGCGAAGCACCTTGCCTACTGAAGCGAGTGCCAGATCGCGGAGTCCCCAGAACCCCTGATCGTCGAGCGATCGCAAACCCTCGACCGAGATCGCAGCGGCCGCCACCGGCTTGCTCAGTCGTCGTGATTTCTCCATCACCAGCGGCGCCTGCCGCAGGAACTGCGCCCGGCTCAACAGGCCCGTGGCGTGATCCGTCACGCTTGCGGCACGAGCCCGGCAAATCTCCGCCACGCAACCCCACTGTTCGGAGATGATCCCCGACAACAGTTTCAAAAAATTCTGGTCGCATCGCGATTGCAGCGACAACGCTCCGATCGTTACCACCCCAACCACGTATTCCCCCCGAACGATCGGGAAGCACCACGCCAGTGTTGCCGGTGTCTTCTCGATGCGGGTGCCGAGATCCTCGTCCTCCACGTCCACGAACGAATACCACGATTGCCGGGTTCGGACGACCCACCCCGCCACCCCGTCCGCCACGCGCAAACATTCCTCCATTTTCGCCGGACTGACTTCTCCCAGCGGGAGGATCATTCCCTGCTCGTCCAGAATTCGATATGCATGGACTTCGTGGGCCGCGCACGTTTCGGTCAATACCGATCGGATGTAATACTCAAACGCCGGCCACGGATCGATGTGTTGCCGATACCGGTCCAGCCACAATCCGAATTGCACCGGAACCTCGCTCATTGCTTCCCACTGTTGCGGCCGGCTGGAAAGGTCCAGATGGCGGAACATATCCTCTACCTTCAAACGCGGAGACGAGGTCAAACTTTCCTCCCGTATGATCGCTTCCATTCCGGACCACGTTCCCAGTAACGTCATCACCACTCCCGCGAGCACGATCATGACCCACGATGACGTCTCCTCCGGATTCGTCAGTTGGGAGACCGAGAAAATCACCCACAGCATTGCGCACAATCCGCCAAAAACCGTCCCATACAGCCGTCCCGTATGCCGAGACCCCAGCCATACCCCCAGCACCAATGCCGACCACACGATGATCACTTGAATGCTCATGGCGCCATCCTTTGTCTTGAAGGAATGCTCCGCTCGTCTAATAACGATCGAGCGCGATTCCCTCTCACGCAATCATGTTCCTACGCCCACCGGGCTTGGCTCGACCGGAAGGTCCACGGTGAACGTCGATCCGTTTCCCGCCTCGCTGCTCAGCGTGATGTCCCCGCCGTGTTCGCGCACAATGTCCCGCGCGGTGGTCAATCCCAGACCGTTTCCTGCCTGTTTCTGCACTTCAGGGTTGTCAACCCGATACATCCGCTCGAACACTTTGCCCTGATCCTCCGGTGCGATTCCGATCCCCGTATCGTGCACCTCGACCCGCACTCGCTCATCTTCGCTCCGGGCCGTGACCCAGACGCGCCCGTTCGGCCGAGTGTACTTGATGGCGTTGCCCAGCAGGTTGTTGAATACCACCGCCAATTTGTCCCGATCCGCCTGCAACCGCGGAAGTTTTGAAGGCAGTTCCGCGCGGAGCTCGATGCTCTTGTGCTCTGCCGCCGCCTGCAAATCCCGAACGGCGTCCGTCAACAACGACATCAGGTCCACGTTGTCCCGGCGAATCTGGATGGTTCCAAGGTCGAGTTGCTTCCGGCAAAGCAACTCCTCGATCAGCCGCCGCAACCGTCTCGTCTCGGCGTTGATCACGTTGAAACATTCATTCTGAATCTTCGGATCGTCTCGAACTTCGGTCAGCGTCTCGGAATAGGCCTGAATGTTCGTCAGCGGTGTTCGCAATTCATGCGCGACTTGCGCCAAAAACTCCTCGCGGGCCTTTTCCGCGCGGTACGACTGACTGATGTCCCGGACCAGCACGACCGCATCCGCCCCCTGACGCCGACTCAATACCGGAAGCACGCGGACGGAATAGGCGCTGCCGTCCCCGCCGGTCAGAGTCGTCTCTTTATTGTCGAAATGATGACCCGACCATGCCGATCGAATGAATTCCGCAATTTTTTCTCCCCATTCGCACGACCGAAGTTGATCGAGCGTCATTCCGCTGAAGACCGACGAAGACCCGTCTTCCGGAACGGGGATTCCGGTTAATCTCGTGCTCATCGTATTGGCGAATCGAAGCCGTTGACCTTCCGCGACGTACATCATTCCCACCGGCAGAGTCCGAACCGCTTCCAGAAGATCGGCGTGGACCGTTTGTTCCATCGCCTGATGCAGTTCTGCATAAGCATGAGTCTGGCTCGCCAGTGATTGCAATTCCTCAAACAGCGAAATCAACTGGTTCCACGCCTGTCCCACCAGGTGCGATTCTCCGGCCAGTCGCAGCGACGACAACTCCTGGCGCAGGTCCTCGCGATGGCGCACGAGATTGAATCCGATGCTCGTGAACGGCCGTAAATAAGCGCGCAAACCGGCGAGAAGGACCACCAGCAGCAGTGTCGAACCCATGAAGATTCCCACGGTCCACGGGTTGATCAGGCGGGTCGCCGGCAATAACCGCGCCGGTCGAACGACCCCTTCCAAAAGCATCTCGTTTTGGTCGATTCCCTTGAGCAGCGGAACCCGAAACGCCACTTGTTCCAGCAGCGTGTTTTCACCATGATCCCACTGAGCGACCATGGACGCAGGCCATTGGTTCACCAGCGTTTCCCGCTGCATGTGGAACGTGTCCACTTCTTCGGGGCGAATCGAACAGACGATGCGACCGGTTTGATCCACGATGCGAAGTCCGTCCCAGATGCCGGTACTGTTGAAGTGCTGCAAGGCGGTCTGTGTGGGTTCAAACCGATGGGCGTCCACGTTTCCCAGCGTCAACACAAAACTTTCCAGCGAATCTCCGACGGTCTTGACGACGGCATCTTTGCTTTGCTGGACGAGCGTCTGGCGCATGCAATAAGCCATGCCTCCTACGCCCGCCACGTGAATCCCAACCACCACCACCGCGCAGAGAATCAGCGTGGTTTCACCGGTTCTGAGTCTGGAACGGATCCCAGGGACCATTCAAGTGTCCTTTCGGCGCAATGTGACACATCCTGACGCACATCATAGCGCGTCATCTTTTTATCGAAATCGTCAGGGATGTCCTTGACATAGGAATGCACGGACTTGGGGAAAACCGTCGGCGGTCCTTCGTCGATTGTGCGATCGTGGTCTGTATTATCGGTCCGATGTGAATGTCGTCAGCCCAACCGATTGGAACCCTCTGATGCGTCACGAGTTGTCCTTCGCGGCGACAGGGTCAGCGATTAGATGGGGATTGATCGAGCAGGGTCCGAAAATACTCGATGGTTTTGCGAAAACCTTCGGAGCGGTTGGTGGTGGGTTCCCAGGTGAGAAGCTTTTGGGCACGGGTGATGTCGGGTTGGCGGAGTTTGGGGTCGTCTTCGGGGAGGGGTTGAAACGCGATTTCGCTTCGACTTGCGGTGAGTTCGATGATTTCCCGTGCGATCTCGGAAATCGTCACTTCATGGGGATTCCCGATATTGATCGGATAAGGCTCGCTCGACCGGCTCAGCCGCACGAGTCCGTCCACGAGATCGGTCACGTAACAGAAGCTTCGCGTCTGATCTCCCTCTCCATAGACCGAGAGCGGTTTGTTTTCAAGGGCTTGTTGAATGAAATTGGGCAGGACGCGGCCGTCGCCCAACCGCATCCGAGGACCATAGGTGTTGAAAATCCGGGCGATGCGGGTCTCCATTCCGTACAAGCGACGATGGGCCATGATCAGGGCTTCGGCGAATCGTTTGCCTTCGTCGTACGGGGACCGTTCGCCGATCGGGTTGACGTATCCCCAGAACGACTCCGGTTGCGGGTGGACGAACGGATCCCCGTAACATTCGCTCGTCGAAGCCTGAACGAACACGGAGTTTTTCTCGCGGGCGAGTTTCAACATGAGGAGCACGCCTTCGCTGCACACGCGCATGATCTGAATCGCACTGGATCGGAAATCCACCGGCGAAGCGGGACACGCCAGGTTGAACACGATTTCCACCGATCCCCGAATGGACAACGGTTCGCAGATGTCGTGTTCGATGAACGTGAAGGACTCGAACCGTTCCAATAGCGATATGTTGGCGCGCTGACCCGTGATGAAGTTGTCGAGGCCGACGACGTGATGCCCCTCATTCAGAAGTCGCTCAACCAGGTGTGACCCGATGAATCCCGCCGCTCCCGTCACCACGCATCGCATGATTGATCCTTCCTGTTTCGATTCGCTTTCACCCACCGCAACTCAATCTTCCAGAGAGTATCTATTGCTCAGGAAGAGGTTTCGATAAGTCTATCCCGGATTCGTTCGATACCACTCGAATGACCGATTCAATCCTTCTTCAAACGTGAGGGTGGGGTTAAACCCGAACATCTTGCGTGCCAATGAGATATCAGCAAGCGAATGTTTGACGTCACCGGCTCGTTCCGGTTCGTATGTAGGTTTTAGTTTCTTACCCATCAGTTGGTTAATCGCGGCGACCACCTGGTTGATCGTCACGCTTTTTCCACAGGCGATATTGACGACGTCACCCTGCACGCGCGGAGCGTTCGCCGCCTGCAGGTTGGCATCGACCACGTTGTCCACGTACGTGAAGTCGCGGGTTTGTTCGCCATCGCCGTAGATGATCGGCGGCTGGTCTCGAAGCATCCGACTGATGAACGCTGGAATCGCCGCCGCATATTGGCTTTGGGGATCCTGTCGCTCACCGAACACGTTGAAATATCGGAGAGAAATTGTCTCCAATCCATACGTGTGGTAAAACACGCAGCAATAATATTCCCCCACCAGTTTATTGAGGGCATAGGGACTCTTGGGCATCGGCAGCATCGTCTCGCGTTTGGGGGATTCCGGTTGATCGCCGTAGGCGCTGCTGCTGGCGGCGTAGATCACCCGCCGACAACCCGCCTCTCGCGCGGCGAGCAGGAGATGAAATGTTCCGTCGATGTTGTTGGCATGAAAACTTACCGGATCGTCCACGGATCGGGGAACCGACGGAAGCGCCGCCTGATGAAAAACGACTTCAACGCCCTGGCAAGCGCGGTGACAGTCTTCCAATCGGCGGAGATCACCCTCGATGAAGTCGATCCGGTCCATCACGTCGGTCAGATTCTTTCGATGACCGGTGCTCAGATTATCGAGCACGCGAACACCGTGTCCGTCCCTGACCAGTCGATGCACCAGATGTGAACCGATGAAACCCGCGCCACCCGTTACTAAATATCGCGTCATCACATCACCCACGAATTCTGCCGATTACGTTATCTCCACAGACACATCGTGTTTTCACAATTATGATCGATTCGGCACGTCCCTTCCAATCCTGTGGGCGCAGCGCCATCGGTTCATTTGACAGTTTGGCGTCTTCGCGGATAGACTCTGGCATGAACTTCAATCCATCCCCCAACGTAACCAGGAAGGGATGAACATGCAATTCAATGTGCGGCAATGCGTTGTGATCGTAACAGTTTTGTTGAGTTCTGCCTGTGGTTGCCGGACGGGTCCTGCTGGGCCGAGTTACACCCCTGCTGAGCAGAAGCAGTTGCTCGAACCGATTTTGGCTCGGCGGATTGCGATCCTCGAACCGTTCACGCAGGTCAGGAGTTTTGATCAGGACCGAATCCCGGATGGGGTGGAGGTTTTGCTGCAGGCGTTTGATTCGCAAGGAGAAGCCGTCAAGTTGGCGGGGAATATCGTGTTTGAATTTTTCACGTACCGCGAACCTGCCGCCGATCCAAAAAATGAGCAAATTCAGCGATGGGAATTTGCGATCAATACGCTGGAAAAGCAGGAGACGTACTGGGATCCCAGGACACGCCTGTATAAGTTTCCGCTGCTGGTGGACAAATCCAGACTTGCTCCGGGCAAGAGGGGCAAGGAGGACAAGAAGTACGTGCTTGTGGCGCGGTACAACGATGCCTGGGGTGAACATCTGGAGTCGCAGGCGACGATCGACCTGACCGGATTGATTTCGCAGGTCCGTGAGGAAATCCGCCAGATACGTGGAAAGTAATCTCAAGTCGGCATTTTCATCTAGGGTGCGGTTTCCTGCGCCGTAATCCATCCTTATTTTTTCATGACTCCCCGATGATTTTGCCTCGTGGTGCCAACTGACGAATCCATGGGGTCGGTGTGGTTTCCGCGATCCGCGGAACTGGTTCGACTGAACCTGAATTGGTTGTGTCTTGGACGCGATTCCGTGCAGCGTTTTGGATGAGAAAACTATGTAACTCATTTTATATACGTGAATTATGTTGATTACAGTATCACTTTCAAATGGGTTCGTTTGGTAATTT
>CAIVHJ010000364.1 GCA_903905665.1 uncultured Phycisphaerales bacterium | reverse complement strand
GTTAAATATCGTAAGCAGATGCGTGGTCGCATGAAGGGCAAGGAATCGCGTGGTGTTGAGATTTCCTTTGGCGAATACGGTTTGTTGGCGATGGAGCCGGGATGGGTGACTGCCCGTCAAATCGAGGCGGCCCGCCGAACGCTCGTCCATGCAATGAAGCGCCGCGGAAAAGTTTGGATCCGTATCTTCCCGGACAAGCCCTATACGCAAAAACCCCCGGAAACCCGCATGGGCAAAGGGAAGGGAAGCGTGGAGTATTGGGTAGCCGTCGTCAAGCCTGGTCGCGTTATGTTCGAGGTCGGCGGGCTGGATGAGGCGACCGCACGTGAGGCCTTGAGCCTTGCCCGGCGTAAATTTTCCATCATGACCAAGATCATTGCCCGTCACGATGTGACTGTAGGAGAGCTGGCATGAAACCGGTAGATATTCGTAAAATGCCTGCTGAAGAAATGCAGGGTAAACTGTCGGACTCCCGCGAAGAGTTGATGAAACTCCGTTTCCAGCAGGTAACCGGTCAGTTGACTGATACCAGCCGCCTGCGCCAACTGCGCCGCGATATTGCACGTTTGGAAACGATCCTGAATGAGCTCAGTCAGACGGTTGTACAGGAAGGTGAAGCATGAATGAGCGTCGTCGAATAACTGGTGTCGTCACCAGCAATAAAATGACCAAAACCGTAGTGGTTGAGATCGGCCGAACTTTCCGGCACCCTCTTTACCGCAAGGTTGTCCATCTTAGCAAGCGTGTCAAAGCACATGATGAACTTGGTTGCCAAATTGGTGACCAAGTCCAGATCGTGGAGAGCCGACCGCTGTCAAAGGATAAGCGCTGGGTGGTCGAGACGATCGTCAAGCATGAAATCCGCACGGCCGATTCTGGCGTGGAGGCTTAACCATGATCCAGCACGAATCTCGTTTGAAAGTCGCCGATAACACTGGTGCGCGTGAACTGCTGGTCATCCATGTCATGGGTGGTTCCACCCGCCGGTATGGGTCGATTGGTGACATTGTTGTTGCAACAGTCAAGTCGGCGACCCCGCAAGGGTCGATCAAGAAGTCTGAAATTGTCAAAGCTGTTATTGTACGTATTTCCAAGGAATACCGTCGTGAAGACGGTTCATATATCCGCTTTGACGATAACGCAGCCGTGATTTTGGATACCGACGGCCAGAATCCCAAGGGCAGCCGAATTTTCGGGCCAGTGGCACGTGAACTGCGCGAAAAAGGCTTTATGAAGATTGTTTCACTGGCCCCTGAAGTGCTCTAGGCCGGTTGAGGAGCGAACGATGAAAGTCAAGATCCGTAAAGGCGATACCGTTGAAATCATCAGCGGAAAGATCGAAGAAAAAGGCAAGCGCGGTGATGTGCTCAAAGTCTTGCCAGATGAGAGGCGGGTGGTGGTCCAGGGAATGAACGTTCGGACCAAGCACCAGAAACAAGTTCAGACTCAAGGTCGCACGATCAACCCCGGTCGGATGAAGTTTGAAGCCCCGGTTGACATCTCGAATGTGATGCTGGTCTGTCCAAAGTGTGGTGAACCGGCTCGTATCCATGTACAGCGTGATGAAGATGGCGTGCACCGTGTCTGCAAGAAGTGCAAGGCCTTGATAGATTAGCCGACTGTGGAGCATTGATTTATGAATAGAATGCAAGAACGATATCAGAAGGAAACTGTCCCGGCTCTGCAAAAGGCCTTTGAGTACAAGAATTTTATGCAGGTGCCGCGAATTACCAAGATCGTCCTGAATATTGGTCTGGGCGAGGCTATGGATAATCCCAAAGCACTTGAGGCAGCCATGGGCGATTTGACGACCATTACCGGGCAAAAACCGGTTATGACGAAGGCGCGTGTGAGCATTGCGAACTTCAAGTTGCGTGAAGGGCGCATCATCGGCACCAAGGTAACTTTACGTGGTGACAAGATGTGGGCGTTCCTGGACCG
>CAIVHJ010000363.1 GCA_903905665.1 uncultured Phycisphaerales bacterium | reverse complement strand
TACCTGGAGGAGGAGGCATACGAGTATGCCATACGGTTGCCCGCAAATCAAGTGCTCAATCGTCAGTTAGAGACTGTGCTTGAGCAGCGTGGAAATGCAACGCCCGGAAGACCTGTGGTAGTATACCATGACTTCCAGTATCAGGCCGGAACCTGGAACAAGCCAAGGCGAGTAGTAGCGAAGATAGAGTGGCATGCGGGAGAGTTGTTTCCAAGGGTGGGATTCATCGTCACCAACCGCAAAGATCCGGCAAAGGGGATAGTCCACTTCTACAACAGGAGAGGGACCTGCGAGCAGTGGATAAAGGAAGGGAAGTATGCTCTGGATTGGATGAGACTTTCGGGGCCACTTTTTTCAAGGACAACGCGGTGAGGCTTGCGCTGTTCGTGCTGGCCTACAACCTGGGGAACTTCCTGAGAAGATTCGCGCTGCCAAAAGAGATATCAAATTGGAGCCTGACAAGTCTGAAGGAGAGAGTCATCAAGGTTGGCGCAAGGCTGGTGATGCATGCTCGAAGGCTTGTGTTCCAGATGGCGGAGGTGAGCCTGACCAGAGGGATGCTTGCTCAGATACTCGAAAGGATACGACAACTTGAGCCAGCGCCGGGATGACGAACAATCCCGCCTCTGATTTGATGGGAAAACACTTGACCTGACACAAGGGAAGGCCCGACTTCGTCTTGGGGGGTCATTCCGGCATCATGCAGTCATGATCCGGACGAAACACAACAGACAAACCTGGATTGATGCCGCGAAATGGGGGACTTTGGCGCAGACAAGTTCTATACTGAAGTAGATAAGCTGAGAGATCAGCTTGAAATGGGATACCCAAATCTCAAATGGGTAATCCCGGATGAATGGTGCCACGACTGGTATGGCCCATATCCGTCCGGCGACCAGAAAGACCCGACCGGACCCGACCAGGGAACATGCCGCGTGGCCCGAGGAGGCTGCTTTTTCTCCGGAGGCGACGATACAAACCAGACGCGCAAGCTGCGTTGGATCCGTTCCGCAAGCCGCAACCAATTCCGCCCGGATGACCTTTATAGTATCATCAGTTTTCGAATCGTACTGGCGGCGCAGATTAACGCAACGAAGTAACTAAAGGAGAAATATGAAAACTAAGTTGACTGTATCATTTATATTGATGTTGGCCGTGATCATCGCACCTATGGCGGCACGGGCAGAGTCCCTAAGAAGCGATGGTTATGCAGGGGCTACGAAAGTTCCGGTTGTCGGAGCTGTGCAAGCTTATCCGTTCGATCTGAACGATGTGCGCTTGCTGCCGAGCAGGTTCAAGACGGCAATGGATACAGACAAAGCCTACATGCTCAAACTCGACGTAGACCGTTTTATGTGGCCTTTTTATGAGCGCGCCGGATTGCCTGTTAAGGGTGAGCGTTACGGCGGCTGGGAGATGAAGGATGTTGTTGGCCACACATCAGGCCACTATCTGAGCGCGCTTTCGCTGATGTATGCGAGCACTGGCGACCCAGAAATGAAACGGCGCATCGACTATATGGTCAGTGAGCTGGCCAGGGTGCAGCAAAAGAATGGGAATGGTTATGCGGGATCAGTGCGTCCCGAAGTGTGGACGCGGATATTTGCAGGTGATCTCGAAGCAGGCGCATGGGGCGTGGGCGGCGGTTACGTGCCTTGGTATGTGCTTCACAAGACCTTTGCGGGCCTGATCGATGCTTACGTCTGTGCCGGAAACAAGCAGGCGCTTGATATCGCCTGCGCATTTGCGGATTGGGCAAAAAAGGGAACTGACAAGCTTAGTGACGAGCAGTTCCAAACTATGCTGCTTTGTGAATATGGCCCAATGAACGAAGTTCTGGCTAACCTCTACGCCCTTACCGGCAAAAAGGAGTATCTGTCGTTTGCCCAACGCTTCGACCACAAGATCATTCTTGACCCGTTGGCCAACAAGATAGATCAACTACAGGGCAAGCACGTCAACACCAACCTTCCCAAGATAATCGGCTGTGCACGGCTATACGAACTTACCGGAAACGAACGCTACGCGACGATTGCACGCTTCCTGTGGGATAGCGTAGTCGATAATCATTCGATGGCGCCGGGCGGTGTGGATCACGGTGAGAAATTCTTCGCTTCTGGCGAGGAGGCCAATCATCTGGCCTCGGACGGTTGCGAAACGTGTGCCGTCTATAACATGCTGAAGGTGACTCGTGAGGTGTTCGGATGGCAGCCGGACGCCAAATATATGGACTATTACGAGCGGGCGCTCTATAACCAAATACTTGGTTCGCAGGATCCCACGAGCGGCGGCGTGACATACTTCTATTCGCTCAAACCGGGTCATTTCAAGATTTACAGCTCACCTTTCGACGCTATGTGGTGCTGCGTGGGCACAGGTATTGAAAACCATTCGAAATACGCCGATACAATCTACTATCACAATGCAGCCGCTCTGTGGGTGAATCTGTTTATACCCTCAGAACTAAACTGGAAAGAAAAGGGCGTGAACATCAAGCAGGTGACACAGTTCCCTGAAAAGGACACGACTGTCCTGACGATATCCACGAAGCGCAATGCGCAATTCACGATCAATATCCGTGTGCCGTATTGGGCGACCGCCGGAGCCGAAGTCAAGATCAACGGCAAAGCTCAGAAGGTCGTGGCGAAGCCGCAAAGCTACCTGACCCTTGCGCGTGTTTGGAAAAACGACGATAAGATTGAGGTGCGTTTGCCAATGAGCTTGCATCTGCGTTATGCACGTGATGACAAGAAGATGGCAGTTATAATGTATGGGCCTATAACGCTTGCCGGCGAGCTGGGACGTGAAGGTATGCCGGATAGCTGCGTTTCGTCGGATCCCAAGGCATTTAGCCAACTGCCGCCGCCGCCGGTACCGACTTTGATAATCGATTCGAACGATCCCTCAAAGTGGATCAAGCGAGTGAACGGTGATTTGCTGAGATTCCAGACAGTGAATGCGGGAAAGCCAAATGATGTTACTCTTATCCCCCTCTCGGATATCCACGATCAGCGCTACACGGTGTATTGGAAAACGATGACGAGCGACCAATGGGATGCGCAGCCGCTGTTGAAGCCGTAGGCAATACAGGGCGAAGAAGAGTAGTAACAAAATACAAGAAGGGGTCTTTCGGGACTTCAGTCCCGAAAGCATATAGTATTGAGAGCACAGAAGAGAGGGCAACCATGAAGAAGAATCAAATAGTTACCCCTTGGCTGGCTGTATTGGTCGCTCTTGGCCTCACCATTGCGCGCTTTTGGGTTTGTAGCGTTATGTTCTCGGCTACCCGGGCTGAAGCCGGATCGTTGGTGGTTCCCGCCTGGTCGTTTGCTCGCGGCAATGCCCGGGTCTATGCGAGTCCGGACCAATATGCCGATGCCGGACCGGTGGTGGGCAGCGGACCCGAGCAGCCCTGGGGGTGGAAGGTC
>CAIVHJ010000362.1 GCA_903905665.1 uncultured Phycisphaerales bacterium | reverse complement strand
GCCCATTTTTTCATCGCCCGTCCTCCTTCTTAAGTTGTTATTGAAATTCTCGAACAAGTTCCCTCAGGTGTTGGATTCCCCTTGGGGTAAGAATTGACTGACTACCTGAATCTTTCCGAGTTTAGCCATACATGCTGTGCCGAATGAATCCAATTGCGTTCGCGGCGGCAGTATCCGGGTCCGGGTATGGCAAAATCTCCGCGGTCACGTACCAGTTGTAACCGATCTCCTTCAGCACGTTGACGATCTCGGCAAAGTTCAGATGTCCCTGTCCCGGCGCGTGGCGGTTACTATCCGCAAAATGGACGTATCCGACGCGCGCTCCCGCCTGCTTGAGACTCGCGGTGATGGAGCGGTCTTCGATGTTCATGTGGAAAACGTCTGGCATCACGGTGACGTTCGGACGCGCTAATTTGTCGAGAACCTCTAACGCGTCTGTGACGCTGTTGATGTAGTTGATTTCGTACCGATTGACCGGTTCAATCAACATCTCGACACTTAATTCACCCGCCAGGTCGGCGCAGTCGCGCATACACTCAAGGAATCGCTCCTCTGCAATTTCGTGTGACTCGCTCTCGCCGATAAATCCGCGTACGCGTCCCACATTCACTTTCGATCCGAACTCCGCAGCGAGCCGAACAAGACCCTTCATTGTTTCGACCGCTTGGCGGCGCACAAGTTTGTCCGGATGTGTAAACCAGACTTTTCCTTCGGCGAAGACGCGCCCCGAAGAGATGACCGGAATCTCCAAACCGTACTGGATCAAAGCTTGTCGCACTCGAACGACATCAATCTCGTTGGAATCTCGGAGCGCCAATTCAACGCCATCATAGCCGAGCCGTGAGACCTTCTCCATAGTCGTCTCGAGCCGGTCGCGAAAAACCACAAAGGCCAGAGGGGAAGCTGTTTCTGGAGCGATTGCCAGTCCAATCCTCATCATCCGTATCCTTTCATCCGGCGATACTCAGTTTCATCGCATCGGACCCGAAGGTTCCCAGGCGTGATCGCCGAACATGGCTTGCTCCGCATCGGCAATCAAGCCCACCGAAATATCGTGCCGTCCTCCCAGGTACTCGGTGGTCAACCAGGTTTCGAGGATATCCAACGCCTCAAATTCGCCGGTCGTTTTTCCACCCAAGCAGAGAATGTTGGAATCGTTGTGCGCTCGGGTCATCTTCGCCAAGTACGTGGTGGCACACAACGACGCACGGACGCGCCTGTACTTGTTCGCGATGATGCTCATCCCGATGCCGGTAGAACAGATGAGAATTCCGCGCGCCGCTTCACCGCGCGAGACCGCGCCGGCGACCTTGGCAGCGAAGTAAGGATAGCGCACAATCTCGGTCGAGTCGCAACCCACATCGTTGACGTGATAGCCCTTGTCTTTGAGATATTCAATGATGCGTAACTTTAGCGCATACCCTCCGTGATCATTCCCGATCCAGATGATTTCTTTTTCCATGATTCATCTTCCCTTTGCCGCTACGGCATGTTCGGCGGCGATAACGACGTCGTTGACCGACATCCCATAACAATCCAGGAGCGCATGATATGGACCGCTCTCTGCAAACCGGTCGGCTATTCCTACTCGCTTGACCGGCACAGGACAAGTGTCGCTGACGACTTCGGCTACCGCGCTCCCCAATCCGCCGATGATGCTGTGTTCTTCCACAGTCACCAGCGCCCCGGTCTCTTGGGCGCAGCGGGTCACCAGTTCCCTATCCAACGGCTTAAGGGTGTGCATCTCTACTATACGAGGCCTAATTCCACTTCTGACCAGATCTTGTGCGGCCTGAAGGCAGCGGGCAACCATGACACCGCAGCTAATGATGGTCACATCTCTCCCTTCTGCCAGGACAATACCTTTCCCGATCCGAGGTTCGTATTGGTCCCCAAAAATCACGGGAACTTCGTTTCGACATAATCGAAAGAAAACGGGCCCCTGCAGAGATACAATCTGGGGTAATAACTTATGGACTGCTATTGGATCAGCAGGGATGACCACTGTCATGTGAGGCAAGCAGCGCATGATGGCGAGATCGGTAATTGAGTGATGGGTTGGGCCATCGAAAGAATCTGAAAGACCCGCATAAGCCCCTGCTAATTTAACGTTTGCTTGCCCATAGCAGAGGTGAGTCCGCACTTGCTCCAAGGCCCGTGTCGCGAACAGAAAGGCAAATGTATTCGCAATAGGTACTTTGCCACCATTTGCCAGTCCCACCGCAATATCAACCAAAGCTTGCTCTGCAATACCAACATTAAAAAATCGGTCTGGGTAGATATCTTCGAACATGCCACTGTAATCAGAGTTGGAGACATCTGCGCTAAGAACCACGACATCTTCTCTTGCTTTACCTAAAGAAACAAGCGCTTCTCCGTAGGCCTTTCGCATCGAAATCGGTTCGCCAAAAGGGTATTTGACTATTTCTGCCATCGACCTACCTCCTGTTGCAGTTCGGATAGAGCAGCCTCAAACTGAGCAGAGGTCGGGGGCGACCCGTGCCAAAAGTGGTCATTTTCCATAAAGGTGACTCCTTTGCCCTTTGTAGTGCGAGCTACGATGATCACTGGTCTCCCATGGATTTCGTTTGCTTCGTCTAGTGCATCCAATACTCGCAACATGTTATGGCCATGGACTTCAATAACGTGCCAGCCAAAAGATCTCCATTTTTCTGCAATCGGCTCCAATGGCATAACCTTGATCGTTGCTCCAGTTTGTTGGACACCATTGTAGTCAAGGATTGCAGTAAGATTATCAAGTTTATACTTGGCCGCCGCAAGAGCCCCTTCCCATATAACGCCAGCATTGATTTCGCCGTCACCTAACACAACGTAAGCCCGACGTTTCGACCTGTCCATCTTGGCTGCTAGCGCCATACCCGCTGCAATTGCTACTCCATGACCAAGAGGGCCTGATGGCACTTCAATCCCCGGCGTTTTTTGTCTCTCGGGGTGGCCCTGAAGACGGCTATTCAGTGTTCGAAATGTCATCAGATCTTCCACCGGGAAGTATCCACGGTAGGCCAACGCAGCATATAGCATGGCGCACGCATGGCCTTTCGAAAGGACAAAACGATCCCGGTCAGGCCAATGCGGATTGGCGGGATCGACACGAAGATGATGGAAAAAAAGGGCAGTGAGGATTTCTGCAACAGAAAATGCTCCACCGATGTGTCCCGTTTTATTTTGATAAACCATTCTTAGGACGTCGATCCTGAAGTTTATTGCTCGTTTTGAGAGGTCAATGACCATTTCGGGCGTATGCCGTGTTCCAAATGGGTGAATAACAGGTGACTCAGGAATCGTAATCACTTCTCGTTTAGTTATCATTATGAAAACCTCGAAACTCGAAAAATGTGACTGCAGCGCATCATTATTCTAACTCGCTGTCAAGTTGAGACTAACTATCCACGGCCAAGACGTAATGCTTCGGACGCGGTCGGCATCGGAGGCTAACGTGCTCATGCCCTCCTTCAAACGTTCCACGACCCAATCCATATGATCCAGGACTGCATTGGGAAACACTTTTTCCCGCAACTCATCCCAGATATGCTCCTCTGGATTAAGCTCCGGGGAGTACCCGGGCAAAGACAACAGACGGATGTTCTCGGGCACGACTAATTCCTTGGCCTTATGCGAACTGGCTCCGTCGAGCACCATCACAATGAACTCATCCGGATGCGATTGGCTCACTTGGAGCAGAAAGCCGTTCATTTGCTCGGTGTTCATGTTCGGGCTCAACCTCCAGTCCAACTGCCCCTGCAAGGGGCTGACCGCGCCATAGACATACGTGAATTGCCGCTCGTAACCGTTGCGCACCATCGGACGCAAAGGAGCCGGTGCCCAGCAACGCCGGATCCGGGCCATGCGGCCAAAGCGCGCT
>CAIVHJ010000361.1 GCA_903905665.1 uncultured Phycisphaerales bacterium | reverse complement strand
GCTGCTCCTCGGTCAGATTGATCCCGTATCCCATGGCGACCTCCCGGCGGCTCCGCCGCCATTAAAAAGGTCGTCCAATTGGAAGAGATTGTATGAATCATTCTGCGTTTCTACTTAGTCGGTTCATATTTGATTACCGATTTCGGGAACGCCGCGACGATGCGCTTCATTGCCTCATGCCAACTGGCTCCACCCCACTGGTTCGAGAACGCGTACGTTCGACTACCGAAGTGTATCAGTTCGTCGTCCCCACAGAACCAGCGTCGCGAATCAAAAGTACCGCCTTGGCGCGACTCTTCCGAAGCTCGGGTGCGAAACGTGGCCGCGTCTACCTCGCCTTCTACAACACGCCACAGTCTTTGAGCCGGTTGTTCTAGCGCATCGGTAATCTTCTGAGGATCGGTTCCGTCGGTTACTAGTTTTCGAACGACTAACAGGATAGCGCCGCGTTTCCAAAGCGCCGTGTGCACCTCACCATCCACCGTAACGTCAAAGCGAGTAAAATCGTTACTATATTCTCTGGCCTGCCGCTCGCGCTGTGTCTTCTCTCGCACTTGCACTTGATAGTCGACAGCCTCCGGTAACGGGATGATCTGCTGTACGTCCAGTAAGATACGTTCGTCCAACCTGTACGGGCGAAGCCGCACGCAGCAGATGTCTATGTCATACGAATTGAGCCACATCACGGATGTAGTCAGTTCCTTGGAAAAGTCAGCTGCAACCAAGACAATCCGGATTTCCTGTGCGAAACGGTCTTCATTGGGTTCATCCCACTCGAGGAAACTCAGCACTGCCGCCTGCGGATCGTCTTCAATCCCGAGTCGCCGCTGATACTCTGCCCTGGCGGCCACGGCTTGCTCGAAAGTCACCGTCGAGACCATTGCGGCGTATCGAATCGCCTGAAGCTCCATGTGTCCACCGTCTTCGGTGCGTTTTAGCTCTATCACGACGAGATTGGCTTGTTTGTCCAGTCCGAGCAGGTCGATTCGTCGTCGGCTATCCTCCCATTCGCCAAACTCCTCGGCGATGATCATCGTCTCCGGTGAGACAACGTCGATGTGAGCGCGCAAGAGCCGCTGTAGATCGGCACGCTCGCGCACCCCTTCCTCCCCGAACTGCGTCGCCGCTACAGATACGATTTCATCTGCCTTCAATTCAAACAGCGCCATGCCGTTCCTCTAGAAGTTATCCTACGCCAACACCGTCGCGCTGGCCGTTTCGCCTTCACGGCTTTGCCGTGACCTGGACGATGTCGCTCCAGTCGCCGACCGGCTGATCATCGTCGCGGAACAATTGTAGATTGGGTCCTCATACCTGACAAATTCTCAGTGCCACGATGTATATATCTCAATGAATCAAACTCAGTATATCAATTATTTCAATCATTTTTTACTACTGCAGCATTTTTTGAATTTTTTGCCGCTGCCGCAGGGACAGGGGTCGTTTCGATCGGGGACTTTGTCCGTTTGAATGGGTTTGACCGGTTCCGGAAGAGGGTCTTCTTCCGGTTTGGGCAAATTCGCCTGAATCTGCTTGTCTTTGTCGATTTTTTCCAGATGATGTTTGCGAAACACGTCCATTGAAAGTTCCTTGTCTTAAGAGCCTGCTCAAGTCGTCCTGCCGTGGCAGTTCTTGAATTTTTTTCCGCTGCCGCACGGGCAGGGGTCGTTTCGACCGACTTTGGGCATTTCGCGGCGGATGGTCTCGACCGCCTGCTGCTGCCCCTGGGCTTGCATGGCGGCAGCCTGATCAGCAGCCGCTCCGGCGTATCCGGCGCCGGTGGCTTCGTCGTGTCGCAATTGTGTTCGAGCGATGGTCGAGGCTTCGCCCTGACCTTCACCGGCCAGCCGAATCTTGAAAATCCGATCGGTCACGTGTTCGCGAATTCGTTCCCACATTTGATTGAACAAATCGCGTCCTTCGATGGCAAACTGGCTTTGGGGGTGCGTCTGGTCGCCTCCGATCGGACGTTGTTGAATCGCCGACTTGAGCTGATCCATCTCCAGAAGGTGATCTTTCCACGCCTGATCGTAAATCCGCAACAGCACAAACTGCTCAAGGCGAGTCAATTCATATCGCATCAATTCCCGGCCCATCCGCAGTAAAACTTCGCGGTGAGCGTTGCGATCCCCATCGATGCCTGCGAGAAGTTCCGGTTCAAAGACGGGTCCGAATCGGTCCTTCGCCCATTCCGCCAGTTTCTCTCCTTCGTGCGTTGACAGGGCGGTGTCGATTTCCTGATCCAGCCGACCGTCGCTCAGATAGTCGTGGTTGATCGCCAGAAGCGACTCGGCGATTTGTTGCGGGGTTTGTTGCTGAACGTGCTCGAGCGACCAGCCCAGTCGATATTTTCCGTTGGCCCATGCCGTAATGATCTGCGCGCTGTAGGCATTGTCGATCTGCCCCTGACCGTAGGCCCTCTGCATGATGTATTCCACGGGGTATTCAATTTCGCGGTGGTGATAGGCGTCGCGCACCTTGTTCAGAATCACGCGTTCCACGTCCGAAGGTTGCAACTGGAGAATATCGCCGGTCGTCAGAGCGATTCCGAATTTAACCCGTGCCCAGTCCACCAGTGCCGTGCGGCTGAGGTTCTCATCCAAATAGGATTCTACCGGCTTGAGATCAACCTGCTCATAATGTTTCTCGGCGGCGTCATTGAGCCAGTCCTCGATCTGAGCGGGATCCATTTTGCGAAGCTGGTTCTGGGTCAGGCTCGCCCCGAAGGCGCGTTGCGCCCATCGCAGCAACCCCCCCACGTCCCATTGTTCCGGGGGGGAATCCGGGTCAATGTATTCACCGAGACTCGTTTGAATGGCATCGCGAGCTTCGCTGATCGAGTTTCGGCGGATGATCTCCACCAGTTCGGAAATGTGATCCGTTCGTAATTTCTCTGCCGGAATGTTCAACTCCAGCGTGCTACGGCACCACTCCGAAATGCACCGGGCGGGATAGGTTTCGTCCAGAAATCTTGCCACGGCGTCCCGCACCGACGCTTCAATCATCCGCCACAACAAATCCTGAATGCCTTTGCCCATCAGGAGTTGCTGACGTTCCTTGTAGAAGGCCAATCGCTGATAGTTGAGCGGTTCGTCCCATTCGAGCAGGCTTTTCCGGATGGAAAAATTTCGTTCCTCGACTTTTTTCTGCGCCCGTTCAATACCGCGAGTGAGGCTTTTCGCCTCCAGAGAAGTTCCCTCTCGCACCCCGAGTCGTTCCATCATCTTGAGCATCCAGTCGGGCATGAACAACTTGAGCAGGTCGTCCTCCAGCGACAGGAAAAAACGACTCGAACCCGGATCGCCCTGACGACCGGACCGCCCGCGAAGTTGATTGTCGATCCGACGGGCTTCGTGTCGTTCGGTCCCGACGATGTGCAACCCGCACGGTGGACTCATGGAACAAACCTTCCGGCCGATTTCGGGAAACCGACGGTCCAGTGCGGGTTTGTAGCAATGGGCGCATCGACTCGTCGGGTCGTATTCCGCGCAAAGGATGCAGCATTTGGTCGTTCCCGTCGGAAACATGGTGCTCGCCGAGGAGTCATCGGGTACTTTGCATTTGGGATTAACCACGTCGAGCGAGAGTTTGATGTCGGTTCCGCGACCCGCCATGTTCGTGGCGATCGTAACGTTGCCGCGGGATTTTTTGTCTGCCTGCGGCGACGGGTGCGTTTGACCGGCTTTGGCAACGATTTCCGCTTCGCGTTCGTGGAACTTAGCGTTGAGGACTTCGTGTTCGATCCCATACCGCCGGGTCAACTGGTTCGAGAGTTTCTCCGAATTTTCAACGCTCGTCGTACCCACCAGCAACGGCCGTCCACGAACCATATCGCCCATCGCCGTGTCGTAGGCGTCGGTCATGATCTCCACTAGTTCACGGGTGACTTCATCGGTTTTCCGGGATTGCTCCAGAGCGTTGCGAATTTTGTCCAGAGCGCCGGAGGGAAGTTCCGGGATGGTCGAAAGCGCCTTGAGAATCCCCTCCAGAATGAACGGATCGTTGGGCCGTCCTTTGCGGTGATATTCGTTGATTTCATCGACGATGGCGTCGTATTTGGCGCTGATCGATCCGTAAATTTTGTCGTTATGGTCGTCTCGGTTGACGGGGCGGTTCGTCGGAATTTCCACGACTTCGAGATTATAGATTTTCAGGAATTCCTCGCTTTCGGTCAGCGCGGTTCCCGTCATTCCCGCCAGTTCCTTGTAGAGTTTGAAATAATTCTGGATGGTGATGGTGGCAAGAGTTTGCGTTTCCTCCTTGACCCGTACGCCCTCTTTGGCTTCGATCGCCTGATGCAACCCGTCGGACCACTGCCGACCGTACATCAACCGGCCCGTGAATTCATCGACGATGATCACCTCGCCGTTCTGAACGACGTACTCCTTGTCACATTCATAAACGACCCGCGCCCGCAACGCGTTCTCGATCAGGTGCGGTCGGTCCATATTGACTCCGACGTAGAAGCTGCCGATTTTGGCTTCTTGCTGCGCGGCTTCGACGCCGTCGTGCGTGATCTGTACCTGCTTGCGATCGAGCTGAACGATGTAGTATTGCCGATGACCGATCGCCTCCGCCTCCTCCTCGCTCAACATGCTCGGGTCCACCCGAAATCGTCGATAGGCATCCTCGAACTTGGGATTCTGGGCATAGACCTCCGGGATTTTGTCTCCCCACTGGGCGATGCGCTGGCTGGATTCCCGGTTGGCTTCGGATTGCAGCCGCGTTAGGTATTGGGCCAACTGATCCGCCCATTTGTAGCGGCTGACGTCATCGTGCGCCGGACCGGAAATAATCAGCGGGGTTCTGGCTTCGTCGATCAGGATCGAGTCCACTTCGTCCACGATGGCGTAATCGAGTCGCCCCTGAACCTGATCCTCCACCCGCCATTTCATGTTGTCGCGCAGGTAATCAAATCCGAATTCATTGTTGGTTCCGTAGGTAATGTTGCAGGAATAAGCCTGCTTGCGGATTCCCTCCGACCCGCCGGAATCGATCTGGGACTGAATATAGCCGACCGTCAGCCCGAGTTTTTCAAAAATGGGTTGGCCGAACTCGGCGTCGCGTTTCACCAGATAATCGTTGACCGTGACAATGTGAACTTTTTTCCCCTGCAGAATCTTCAAATACGCCGGAAGGTGGCATACGATCGTCTTTCCCTCGCCGGTCTTCATCTCGGCGATTCGATTCTCAAAAAGCACCGCTCCGCCGATGATCTGGCAGGGAAAATGGCGATGGTTCTGTGCGCGGCGGGACGCTTCGCGCACCGCCGAGAAGGCCTCCGGCAGAATCGCTTCGACCGGTTCGCCGTTTTGCAGTCGCAAACTGAGTTGCGGCGTGACGTCCCGGAGCTGCTCGTCGGTCATCTGTCGGTAGCGCGATTCGGTCGCTTCGACCGCACCCATCACTTTTTGATAACGCCGAAGCAATCGGACGTTCCGCGACCCGAAAACAGCCTTCAGCGCTCGATTGAGTATATCCGTTCCGGTCAAGACGTTTCCCCATCAAGGAGTGTCGTATTTCAAAAAGGTTATTATACGGTGCGACGTGCAAAAAAAGAACGAGCCGCGGCCCCGACGGTTCGGGATCGCGGCTCAGCTGAAATTGAACCCTCGTTATTCTTCTGACACCGTGAGGTAAGTAATGGCGTCGTCTTCCGTGAATCCGTAGATCAGATACGCTTCTCCTGCGTTGGATCTCTGGTTTGGATCGGCAAGAATCGATCCGATGGCCAAGTCATCTTTGCCGTCTTTGTCCACGTCGCCCACAAACGCCAATCCTCTCGAACGGGTGTAACGCTTGGTCTCGACACCGCCGCCCAGTTGATCGCCCGGGTTGCCCGTCGCATCGCCTTTCCATCCGACGAACACCATCCCGCGCATCGTATTACCCATCTGGCTCAGACTCACGATCCCGTTCGTGGCGTTATCCGCCAACTCCTGAACGTTCAGGATCACATACACCAGGCCGACGTGGTCCGGCGTGCCGAGCTCAGGATCCACGATCCCGTTGCGGTTAATGTCCATCCCGGGTGTATTGAGCACGTCAATGGTGCTTCCCTTGGTCGGATCGTAATAATAAGGTTTCGCGCCCGGTGCGGAGATGGCGAGGTCTTTCCTCCCGTCCCCATCGAAGTCGCCCGTGCAATCCACGTTGAATCCAGCTAAGTCCCCTTCATGGACTCCTTGAATTCGCAGCGCCCGTTTTTTATCGACGAGGTCCTGAATCAGATATCCTTCGGTCGGACTGTTGAGGTACTCTTCGTCGGTATTGGGACTTCCATAAACGATGACCACCTCGCCGGCCTTCACTTGAGCGCTCGAAGGTCCGTTGACGGCGTTCGGAATTCCGATGACCACGTCGTCGGTGGCGGTATCGCCTGTGATGTCCGCCATGTTCACCAGATTGCAGTTCCCCGACAACACCTCGCCCATCCTGTCCCCGGCGTCGCCGTTGATCAACATTCCAGCCAGTCGCTCCGTCGCGGTCTTGGGTAGCGCGATCTTGCTCAGGTCAACTGTAGCGCCTTCCTGAATATTCTTTCGGTAAATGATGTATACGGCGCCGGAATCCGGTGCGGAATGGTTTCCAGTGTTGCTGGGTTGACCCGACGCATTCTTCTTCTGCCCGTCGGCCCCGGGGGCCCCCATCACCACATCATACTGAGCATCACCGTTAAAATCGGTGATTCCGAGGATTGCCGCTCCCAACCCATCATAGGAATCCGCTCCCAAATATTCTATCGGGAAATTCAGGGCTTCCTCGATGCTGCCTTCAAGGCCATTCGATGGGCTTTGGTAGCCGACGTCATCGATGATGTATTGATGGGGCTTGGGACGCCCAACATTACCTTCAAGTGCGGTAACCTCCGCTGTGTTGATCCCGCCTGGTTGCCCGGGGATATCCCACAACTGATCCATCCGCATTTGATAGACAACCCCCGATTGTGTCTTGCTCGATTTGTACGGTGTACGCATCGGAGAGGAAACGTACAAGATTCTCTCCAATTTATTGGTTCCTATCGGCTGAGTGGAATTTGAAATGGAGGTTCCGAACGAATCATTATCGGCTTGCCCAAGAATCCTCGCTCCAAAGGGAGCTTCGAGTGTTCCGGGGTAGAAACCGGTCGATATGGATTCAAGTCCATGATAAACATCAGGGTAGGGGGGAAATGGGGCAGCCATGGCGGGACGCCCCGGTGCATCTGCCGTGGCACAGAAGTCCCAGTAAGGACCATACAGCACGTATTCGGCCACCGTGCCCTGGAACGCCAGCGGGTGCCAGGGCGACTCCAGCCCAAAAGCTCCTCCGCTGAGGTTTGCGTTGTAAAAGAATTCAGCCAGCATCGCATGATAAAAACCGAACATCGGCCCGACTACGGTCTCTCGGCAACTCCCGGTTCCCGGGGTAATGGTAGAAGCGTCGGCTTCGTGCGGAAAAACTGCATAGTCTGTGGGATCGCTCGCCAGATCGGCTAAATAGGTGGAGTCGCTATTGGGTCCATGTACAAAGAAGCTATCGAAGTAGAGAGTTCCAGCATGGGTGGGGTTGTTGTACGCCGCCAGTATAGTTGCAGCAGTTGGAGCAACGGATGCTCCTCCCCCCTCCGGGTAAAACAAACTGACAGACACGAGTTCGACAGTGGTTTCGATATAGCCAGGAACGGCGGCACAGCTTGGATCCGTATTATCGGCAGGGATGGTCGGCTTACCCAAACATAGAGACGAATGCCCCCCTTGTGAAGCATAAACGTGCTGTTCCACGGGCGTCTCGAACTTCGGATCGTCGGAACAAGTCGTAACGTTGGCTTGGGTTTCGGTTTTTGGGGTATGTGTTATCACTCCAGTGATGAACTTGAAATCCGCCATTTCACCAGCGCGGAGCCAGTTGCTGTTGTTCTCGCCTTTGTCGATGGTGGTGTCATTGATGACATAGATTGCAAACTGATCCGAAGTGCACTCATCAACTCCGCTGATCTGCATGTAGTTGGCGATGTAGGGATAGGCATCCATGCCATTGACGGGTGAGCTGGGCGCCCGATACGCCGGAAGGGGAATTCCCGATCCCTCATTAATCTCGTCCCCTTCTAAGCCAAAAACCTGACCCACGCGATCCAGCTCGATGTCGCGCTTTCCGAAAACGCCCGGTATCGTACGATCCGCCACGGTCCGTTCATTAGAAGTGGGAACAATGACCACACCCCCGCGATAGAACTGGTTGGGCTGGACCAGTGAACCCAATCCTGGGAGCTCGAGCCGCAAATCCCGCCTTCCGGGTTTGACGGAATCCACAAACGGGAATCCAAACACGATCTCTCCGAACCCGTCTCCGTCCTGATCCGGAGCGAGACCCAGAGCATCCAGCCCGAATGTTGCATCACCAACAGAATTCGGATAGCAGGCCGCCTCATTTGAATTGGAATTGCTGAAGCACGAAAGCGTGGTTCCGCTCGATGGCAGGAACTCATCTCCAATGCGGTCTTCTGATATGCATGATCCGGGAATGACGTTGACGAATCCCGCCGAATCCTTCGACGGGCTGCAGTTGGCGTTGACGTTGTAATTCTCGGGCCGGCACGCATCCAGCCACCCGTTGGCGAATTGTTCGACATAGTATGGACCCAGATTATCGTAATGCTTGGGAGTGGTTATTCCGGGAATTGTGCAATCTTTGGATTTGTCCGATCCACATCCCAGCAAACCGTCACAATCCGGATCCAACCACAAAACTCCCGCGAAACCTCCCCCCCTAAGTGTTTCCTCCGCACGATCGTCCCGAAAATCGATGTCCGCATCGAAGGGATTAGCATTGCTATTGATATTGCCGATATCGTACTGAAAATCCAGCCGAACGCGACATCCATCAGCCTTTGTGGGGGGATCAAAGTTCTCGGTGTAGCACCCTGTTCCTTCCACTTGCACGGAAACCCCTGCCATATTGGTAACGGTCACTTTTCGACCGATCGCGATGCCGTTCTGCACGATTCCGTCGCCGTTGATGTCTTCTGTATCACGGTCGAACAAGATTCCGACAAATGTCAACCCCGGAAGACTATTGGAAGGGGGATTCGCTTGACCGTAATCCAGACCCACACCGTTGAGATTGAACCGACGATTGGACCGGTTCCACCGGGGATCGGAATAAACCAGATACGCTTCCCCGGCGCCGATTCCCTTCGGATTGGTCAGGGTCGGCTTGGCGAAACGTGCGCCGATAATAAAATCATCTCCATTAAGTCCGTCCACATTCTTAACGCCCAGGAAGTTCGCTCCGGCGTTATCCTCGAACTCGAATCCCTCGAACACTACTCCGTCGATATGACCGAAGGGCTTGATGCCCGTCTTGGGAATGACGATGCTTCCCACCCAGAACATATTGGGCAGCGTGCTGATCCGTATTAAACCAGACAGCGATGTTTCCTGATCGGTCGTCACTCTGTTCCCGTGTTCATCCAGCGGTGTCTGCGTTCCCTCCGCCACATAGTATCCCGCCGTCAGTCCCGTCGTATCGAGGGTATATCCGTTGGGTGTGAGGTCCAGATTTTTACCGTCTGTGGCAAACGGATCGGGCGAAACAGCGGTGCCTTTGGCGCCGGCCGACGTGGAATTGAACAGCGACAAATCAATCTTGCCCGTCCCGCTCGGAAGATTGGTGTCCCACGTAATGGCCACGGGTCGCCCCGGTGCGACAAGAACAGTCTTGCCCTTGGCGGGGCTTGTGATGCTGAAAGTCCTGCCGTTGACGATCTTGACGAGTCCGTCGGCGTAATCCATGTTGTTTTTTCCGCCGGTCTCGACGTAGGCGCCCACGTAATAATCACCGTCCAGAACATCGAGGGCCTCATCGGCGGTGTTGAAAGTAAATTGACCGAGATCGCCCAGATTCTCTTCGGTGATCAAAACCTCGTACAGTTTAATCTCACGATTGTTGTTCTGTGGATCATCAGACGGCACAAAGTCCTCGAATGTCTTGTCGGTGTCCAGCCAGATCACAATCGTGGACCCCGTCGGATCGGGACCGCTCAACTCGTACTCCACCGTCACATCCGTCGGAACCACCGCATTGATGTCTTCCGCCGGTTCCGTGACGTCAATTCGCGGAATCGTATAAGCGTTCACGATGCTGATGTACGCTTCCGTGTCGAGCACAGAAATCGCTGAACCAGCGGAGTCCTGACACGTTACCCCCACCCGATAATTCCCCACCGCCGTGATATTCTGCGTCTGCCACGGGATGGTATAGGTCGTTTCTCCTTCCGGTGCATTTTGCGTTCCGTCAGCGATGAACACGTCGTCCGAATCACCGGCCACATCGTTTAGGGTATAGAACAATGTCCAGTTCACAAGATTCTCGGGGTCGTTGCAACTGAATTCGACATCAACGGTACTGTCCGTCGTGATCAAGATTTCAACATCGGCCGAAGGCTTGATGAACTCCGGGACGGGAACCCCGTTCAGGGTGATTTTGACGAAGTCACCGGACGACGTGGTCGCATAAGCGGTGACGCTGCCCTTGGCATTTTCCGCTGCGATGCCGAGATAATACGTTCCCGTGGCGACCCCGGTTGTATCCCAGTTGACGGTCACATTGTTGACGCCCGTCGGGGTTCCCGGGATCACCGTTCGACCGTTATTCGGATTGGTGTCCGTATCATAGAATGCCTCCACATGCGTCGGCACATTGGCCACCGTATAAGTCAGCGATACGATATCCCCCGCAGGGATGTCGCGATTCAGCTTCGGGCTGAGAACAGTAATCACCGGTGATCCGGCCGCCGCATTGCCGTTCGCGTTCGGGTTCCCGTTTTGATTCTCATTGCCGTTCGGCCCCACGCAACCAGCCCAGATCAAAACCGCTACCGTCGTCACAAAAATCAGGCCGCTAACGCAGGTTTTCAACATCCCTTTGATGATCGAAGACTGTGACTTCATTGATCCTTCTCCACATATAAAAACAACGTACGACTTAACCGCTTCACGGGGAACAGGTTATGATAGCAATTTGAACGCATGACCGCCACTCAATTCGAGGACACGAGCAGTGTATAGGTTTTTATACGAACTTCCTAAGAGGCTTGTCAACTGAGTTGTTTTTATTTTTTTGTATCGTATCTCTAACCGTCCCAATGGTAAGATGTCTGGGCTGGAGGCCTGATTTCGGCTTCCATAGAATATGAGGCAATCAAGAAGGGTCGGCTGATGTCGTTCATGCGAAAGAGCACCTCGCACAAAACCCTTTCCCAGATTGAAAAGGCGATGGGCCCCTGTCTGGTACCTTCCGATCGGCTTCAGCATTCTTCAATCGCGCTTACCCAGCCATCGGCCATCGTTCAACCGACCAGTGAAGAGCAGGTCGCCGATCTCGTCCGGCTGAGTCGGGACGGCGACGTCATGTTGTTGCCTTACGGCGCAGGCCACCAGATTCTCGATATTCGAGATCCTCATGATACCCGCCCCATTGTCGGGGTCTCAACCCGCCATCTCAATAAATATCTCGGATATTCTCAGGATGATCTGACCATCACCGTCCAGAGCGGTGTGACCCTGGCGGAACTCGACGAGTTGACATCCACCTTCGGCCAGCATCTTCCACTCGATGCCCCGTTCAACGAAACTGCAACCGTCGGAGGACTTGTGGCCACCAATGCCTGGGGACCCCGACGGATGCGGTATGGAACGACTGCGGATTATGTTCTGGGCGGCGCCCTGGTCATGGCGGACGGCACCATCGTCAAATCCGGGCACAAGCGAATCAAAAACATCGCCGGTTACGATCTTCACAAATTGTTGGTGGGCAGCTACGGCGCCATCGGCATCGTCACCGAAGTGACGCTGAAACTCAAACCCACCCCCGAAGACTTCCGTCTGGTGGAGATTCTCGCGGAAAACATCGAAGAAGCCACCTATCTCATCGGCCAATTGATTCGGGGAAACACGCGACCCGCTATGATCGTACTGCTCAACCCGCTCGGCGCTTTGGACCTCGGCCACACGCTTTCGCCCGATTCGTTGCTTTTATGCGTGGGTTATGAAGACACCACCGAAGCCGTGGAATGGCAACTTACCCACCTCCATGTGACGCTCGGAGACAGGATCATTCTCTTGGATACAGCGGATTCCCTTGAGGAATTTAAGAAACTGGTGGACTGGCCCACTCGCGAAGGACCGGTTGTTTTTGAGGTGTCGGTACTCGATCAGCGCTGTGAAGCTCTGGTGGATTATTGTCGCGCGCAGGACTGGGCCGCACTCGCACACGTCGGAAACGGTGTCGTTTTGATGCGGAGTGCCCAACCATTGACCACAGAATCCCTGAATGCTCTCTGCTCTCGCGCGGGGGCGGGATGCACCATCAAATTTACGCGCTTGCCCGTTGGGGCAAATGTTCCACACTGGTTCGGTGCGTTTCCCCAGCAGCAATGGTTGCGCGAGGTCAAAGAACAATTCGATCCCCATCACATTTTTCCTTTCCCCGGTTTTCTCAGATAACAAATCGTGTTGTACGGCAACCCTCGTCCGATTAACATGAGCGTGAAATCTTTACTCATGGAGATCGGGTGATGAACAGACGGATACGCCTCGGAGTGGTCTGGCTGTCGTTCGTGCTGCTTGCGTCGTCCTTGTGGGCGTCGGGAGTCAGCGAACGGGCTTCCGCTTCGGCTGAAATTTTGCGGAGTCATGTGGCGTTTCTCGCTTCCGACGAATTGGAAGGACGAGCAACCTGGTCGGAGGGGATCGACAAAGCCGCCGATTACATCGCTCAACGATTCGCCGAATACGGTCTGCAACCCGGCGGAGATGAAGGCCGTTACTTTCAAAAATGGGAAAAAGTCATCCGCCGGGAAATGACCGGCGACGCTCGTCTCGAAATCAGCGGTCTTGAATCCCCTCTTGTTCTCCAGCAGGATTTTGTCACCATGCCGTTTTCCACCGAACAGGAATTCGATGGACCGTTGGCCTTTGTCGGTTACGGCATCACGAATCCACAGCAGCAACATGACGACTATGCGGATTTCGATGCTCACGGCAAGGTCCTCCTCATGCTCCGCTATGAACCTTCAGTCTGGAAAACCGGCTTGAACCGTTCCACCCCGCATGCCGAATTCCGCACCAAAGCCCAACTGGCCAAAGAACGAGGCGCCGTCGCCATCCTCATCGTGAATTCTTCGTCATCCAGTTCCGACGAGTTGTATGAATCGGGAAAATCGGATCAGTCCTTCTCCTGGTTTGGCGAACTCGGTGATTTCGGCCTGCCCATGATGCACGTCAAGCGTGCGGTGGCGGAAAAACTTCTTGCTTCTGCCGGACTCGCTCCACTCGACGAACTGCAACAACGCCTCGATCGCAACGAATTCATTACCGCCGATCTGAAAAATCTTTCAGCCAAAGGCAAACCAGGTATTCGAGCGGTGACCGCCCCCCTGCAAAACGTCGTGGGAATTCTTCCCGGTGAAGGACCGCTCGCAAACGAATACGTCGTTTTCGGCGCACATTACGACCATCTCGGCAAAGTTCCACCCAACATGATCCCCCGCGTGGATGGAAAATTTGATCCGAAAATCGCCGTCATCCACAACGGCGCCGACGATAACGCTTCTGGAACAGCAGGGGTTCTCGAACTCGCCAGAATTTTCGCCTCCGGCCCCAAGCTCAAGCGTTCGCTCGTTTTCGTCGCGTTTACCGGTGAAGAAGTTGGCTTGCTCGGTTCCCGCTATTTCGTCGATCACCCGCCCATTCCAGTGGAAAACGTAGTGGCGATGATCAATCTCGACATGATCGGAAGACTTCAGGACAAACCGCTCGTAGCGATGGGATCCCGAACCGGAAAAGAATTTGAAGCGTATCTGAAAAAACATTCCGAGACGCTGGGTATGGAGGTCCAGTATCGCGGCCCCGCAGGCGGCGGCAGCGATCATTCCTCATTTGTCTCACGCGATGTACCAGTGTTATTCTTCTACACCGGCATGCATCCCGACTATCACCGTCCTACCGATGATACCGATAAAATCGACTTCGACGGCGAGTCGAAGGTCGTCTCACTTGCTCAGGCGGTTGCTGATGAAATCATCGAAGCTCCGTCGCGCCCCACCTGGCAAAAAATCGAATCCCAGCCCAAAGACCTCCGAGTTCGGATGGGAATCGTGCCGGTCTATGCCAAGACCGACGACCTTCCCGGCTGGCCCACCGGCGGAGTCCTCCCCGGCCGCGCTGCCGAACGCGCCGGCATGAAAGACGGTGACCGAATCCTCTCAATTTCCGGCGAGGAAATCAAAACCATTCAGGACTACATCCGTATCCTTCATCCTCACGCACCGGGTGATGAGATCGTCGTCGTCGTTCTGCGCGGAAATGAACAACTGACCCTGACGATCAAACTGGAAGGAAAATGATCAGGGTTGAAACACGGTGGCGAAATTGACTGTGATTCTCGAATGTTCTGAAAGCACAATCTGCTTCAGAGACGCGACTGTAAAGGAGTGCGCAATGAGGAGCGAGCAATGAACCCCCCTCCCTCTCAGGGAGGGGTTAGGGGAGGGTCTTTTCTCGCTTCACGCTCATCAGCGCCGCGACCGTCAGGGAGCGTATTTTATGTCTTCAACCCAATCATGTGAAATTCAAATCCGCGTCCGATATGCCGAATGCGACCCTATGGGTTATCTCCACCACGCCAAATACTTCGAATACTTCGAGATGGGCCGAACCGAACTTCTGCGCCAAAACGGCCACGCCTACCGCGATATGGAAGCTACGGGTACTCTCTTTGTCGTCGCCCGCGCCGAATGCAAATACCACAAACCCATTCGCTACGACGATGTCATCACGCTCGTCACCGAACAGGTTCGTGTCACCCGCGCCCGAATCGACCACCACTATGAAATTTTGCGCAACGGTATCCGTCTCTGCCAAGCCGCGACCACCCTCGCCTGCGTCGATCGCAACGGCTCCCTCCAACCCATCCCCGACAGCTTGTTTACATCCCATCCAGGATCAAACTATCGGTCATAGTTTCGCGATGATCGCGTCGGTGATTTGAGTGGTGTTGGCCGCGCCGAGTTTGAAGACGTCGGGACCGCCGGTCAGGCGCATCATGTCGTACGTTCGTACTTTGCCGTCGGCGACGACAGCGGCGACGGCGCTGCGAATTTTCTCGGCTTTGGCGTTTTCCCCGAGATGATCCAGCATCATGCACGCGCTGAGGATCATGGCGATCGGGTTGACGATCGACGGGGTGAGTTTTTCATACTTCGGCGCCGAGCCGTGCGTCGGCTCAAACACTGCCACTTCCCTTCCGACGTTGGCGCTGCAGGCGAATCCCAATCCACCCACCAGACCGGCAAAACCGTCGGACACGATATCACCAAACAGGTTTCCGGCGACGATCACGTGGTAGTCTTCGGGATTTTTCGTCAGCCACATCATCATGGCGTCGATGTTGGTGTCCCAAACGCTGATGCCGGGATAATCCTTGGCGATTTGCTTGGCTTCTGAAAGCATCATGCCGGATGTTTCCCGAACAACGTTGGGTTTCTCGCAGATGCTGACGGCTTTGAAACCGTTGGTTTTAGCATAGTCGAATGCGGCACGGACGATCCGCCGACACGCGTTTCGCGTGAAAATTCGACAGGAAATCGCCAAATCCTCGCCCGCGACTTGCTTGAACGCTTTCATTTTCGGATGGGTCTCGAACGCGTCGCGCACCGCCTTGGGGGGGTTGGTCCATTCGACGCCGGCATAGAGACACTCGGTGTTCTGGCGGAAGATCATCGCATTGATTTTGGGTTCGTCGATCTGGCCGTTGCGACTCCGACGCACAAAATTCAACGGATTTCCCGGAAACGATACACACGGTCTCATGCAGATGTCCAAATCGAAATGCTGCCGCATTGTGACGATCGGACTGTAATAGACAAAACCCTTGCCTTTGAGTTCAGGGCTAAGTTCTGCTTCGGTTTTGTCCTTGGGTTTGGATGTGATCGCACCGAACAGGCCGATCTTGTGTTTTTCGAGCAAATCAATCGTGCGTTGCGGAAGGGCGTTCCCTTCCTTGCACCAGAATTCCCAGCCGATATCTCCGTGCACATATTCGGCATCAAAATCAACCGCCCGGAGCACCCGCACTGCTTCCGGAAGTACTGCTTTCCCGATTCCGTCTCCCGGCATCGCCACGATCGTTCGCTTGGCCACGTCAGACCTCCTGTATCTTTTTGAAAACTACCCTCTTGAGTTTTTTCGGCATAAACTGATATATGGTGATCTGGGCAACATTGTACGGTGGAGTTATCGACTCGGAAAGCACCAGATCCACCCGTCGAATGCGAATCCGATCGACTCTATCGTGTGGGCCGTAGAGGGTTATGGTGCGTTGATCCACCACGAATCACCGGGTTAAATGAATGAACGCGTAAGAATCACAGGGAGCAAGTTTTTCGATGGTTTTGATCGGTTTTATTGTAAGTTTTGTTGACTTTGGCATGAATTGGTTTCATAATTCATGATGTGATTGGATAATGGCGACCGTTGTCCTAAGTCTCACCTCTGACGAAAGTTACTGGACATCTATTCGAAGAGCGTCGCAGATTCTTCGAGAGGGTGGACTGGTGGCTTTCCCGACTGAAACGGTTTACGGAGTAGCGGCTTCTGCCGAAATTGGGACTGCGGTTGTACGACTTCGTTCAGTAAAGGGCCGAGGTGAGCAGGTTCCGTTGACAGTGCATATTGGCCGGCGGAGCGAAGCGGCGCTTTTTGTTAATGCGCTGCCGATGTTTGGGAAGCGACTCATCGAACGATTGTGGCCGGGTCCCCTGACGCTGATTGTTGGAGTTAGCGATCCGGGTAAGACAGCGATTGCTCAGGGTAAAGATGAAGGATTTGTTAATCGCGTCTTCTATGATGGGACGGTGGGAATTCGGTGTCCGGATTGTGCGCCGGCGCTGGAAATGCTCGGGCAGGCGAGTTGTGTAGTTGTAGCATCGAGCGCCAATCGGACTGGTCAGCCGCCCCCAACCACTGCGAATGAAGTGGCGAGGAATTTGGGCGATGAGGTTGATTTGATTCTGGATGGCGGTCCGGCTCGCTATGCCCAACCATCCACAATTGTACGGGTGCATGAAAACCGGATTAATTTGGTTCGGCTCGGGGTTTTGGACGAAAGGACGATTCGGCGTTTGCTCGTCACCCATGTTTTACTGGTGTGTACCGGCAATACGTGCCGAAGCCCCATGGCAGAAAGATTGCTTAAGTCGATGCTGGCAGAGCGTTTGGGTTGTTCCGTGGCCGATATCGAGGATCGTGGTTACCACATTCGGTCAGCGGGAACAGCGGCCTCGGATGGTGCACCTGCTACTCCAGAAGCGATCGAGGTGATGCGCGAGCGCAACATTGATATTTCGAGCCATCGTTCCGCATCGCTGACTCAGGAAGCAATCCGGCAGGCACAGATGATTCTGGTCATGACCGAATCGCATCTGGAGCGGGTCGGTTCGCTGGTGCGAGGCGCCGAAGAGCGGTGCCGATTGGTGGGGGGGGAGATTAACATTGAGGATCCCATCGGTGGTTCAACGGACGTGTATCGCAACTGCCGAGATCAAATAGCCTTGGGCCTCGAAGCCCGAGTGGCGGAGATATTGGCATGAAAATCGCTGTGGGTTGTGATCATCGCGGGTTTTTCGCCAAGGAAAAAATCAAGCAGCTTCTTCAAGCGCGTGGGGTTGAAGTCGTCGATTTCGGAACGAACAGCCCTGAAAGCTGCGACTATCCCGACACCGCGTTTCCGGCCGCCGAAGACGTCGCCAAAGGAGCGTGCGAACGGGGGATTCTGTTTTGCGGAACGGGAATCGGGATGTCCATATCCGCCAATAAAGTTCGGGGAATCAGGGCTTCGCTGTGTTTTGACGAGATGATGGCGGAAATGGCTCGGCATCACAACGACGCCAACGTGCTCTGCCTGCCGGTGAATTTCATCAGCGACGAAGTGATGACTCACGTGGTGAACAAGTGGCTCGATACGCCGTTCGACGGGGGCCGCCACGAACGACGAATCAGCAAAATCTCCGAATTCGAGAGCCGCAACGGTCATCCTCACTGATGGATTGCTTCAGTCACGCCGAGCAGTTCCATCGAATTATGGATTACCCGACGACTCACCGTGATCCGACCGGAGAGAGCGGATTCAATATCCCCTTATTACCGCATTTCTCGTAGCACCGCCAAGCAGGTTTGTCCGATGGTCGTCAGGTGTTTCCGTATCCGCGCACTCGAACGGCTTTGTCATAGATTGCATATCAAGACGCTATGCGTCAGGAACATCATATCTTGGTGGCGGGTCGACTACCGGCTGGGCGCTACCGGCCAAGCCAGATCGCGCCAGAGCATGTCCCGAAGGTCGTTGGAATTTGTTGTTGAGGGATAGTACATTTACGCCACGATTTTCTTTGTCAACGCCTAGGTTCTCCAGGGCTCGTACGAGAATGTGCATCTGCTGATGACCCTGCAGCTTTCGGAACTTCTTTTCATGCAGCAGCAAGCTCGAGGCGGCCCAGCGACACACCTGCCGGGAACTCCGCCGGCGTTTCACTCGCCGACTTCGATAGACCCACTTGTCCAACAACGACTCGATTGGATTGGTACTCCGAAACGTCTGACGCAGCAGCTCCGGTAATCCCAGCCGATGCCGAGGGTGGCGACAACGGACGACGCGGTTCACGTTCGCGGCCGAGCGTCCATCGGGTCGTAAATCACGAACCGGCGATAGGAGTGAATTAATCTCATGGTGAAATCCGTTTCCCAATATGCGGATGTCGGAGACCTCCCGGGAAAACTCATCGTCGTGGAAGGAATCGACGGCTCCGGGAAAAGCACCCAACTCGACTTGCTGAGAAAATGGCTCTTCGCCGAAGGCTTTTGCGTGAGCGTCAGCGAGTGGAATTCCTCCCCTCTGGTTCGTGAAACCACCAAACTGGGAAAAGACAAGCCGTTGTATAATAACAAATACAAAACTACGTTGGGCCGCTTGATATTCAATAATATCTTTGT